>JBODRP010000287.1:0-7133 GCA_050633005.1 Trichormus sp.
GCCCAATGCCCAATGCCCAATGCCCAATGCCCAATGCCCAATGCCCAATGCCCAATGCCCCATTCCCCAAAACATTATGGGAGGTAGATTTCTAGTATGAAAGAGGCTGGCTATTACGATGAAAGCGTCAATAATGGGGTTGTTGTAATGGTTACAGCCCAAAGCCAACAACCGCATATGCAGCAAGTAGTCTATCGCATTTTAGATGCGAATTTAGACCGCGCTCGTGAAGGTTTGCGAATTATTGAAGAGTGGTGTCGGTTTGGTTTAAATAATTCCTCAATGGCTGGGGAATGTAAGCACCTACGCCAACAGGTTGCTAGTTGGCATACGGCAGAGTTAAGAGCGGCGCGAGATACAGCAGGTGATATCGGTACAGATTTAAGTCATCCCCAGGAGGAACAACGTTCTGGGATTAAGTCTGTGTTGCAAGCTAATTTTTGCCGGGTTCAAGAAGCTTTGCGAGTGCTGGAGGAATATGGCAAGTTGTATCACCCCAGTATGGGCAAGGCTTTTAAGGAGATGCGTTATCAGGTTTACACCCTAGAAACTAATTTGATGGGTTATGAGCGTCATCAATTGCTGTGGCGATCGCGTTTATATCTGGTAACATCACCCTCAGATAATCTACTGGAAACTGTAGAAGCTGCCCTCAAAGGCGGATTAACTCTAGTACAGTACCGAGATAAAAACACCGATGATACAGTGCGTCTAGAACAAGCTACTCTGTTACGGGAATTATGCCATAGCTACGGTGCTTTATTCATTATGAATGACCGAGTAGATTTAGCTTTAGCAGTCGATGCTGATGGGGTACATTTGGGACAGCAAGATATGCCAATTGCTGTGGCTCGTCAATTACTCGGCCCACAACGCTTAATTGGCCGTTCTACAACTAATGCTCAGGAAATGCAAAAGGCAATTACTGAAGGTGCAGATTATATTGGCGTGGGGCCAGTTTATGAAACTCCCACCAAAGCAGGTAAAGCGGCGGCTGGTTTAGAATATGTCCGTTACGCCCAGGAAAACAGCACTATTCCCTGGTTTGCCATTGGCGGCATAGATCCCAATAATATCAATTATGTCATTGATAGTGGAGCAGAACGAGTAGCAGTAGTGCGATCGCTCATGCAAGCCGAACAACCTACCCTAGTCACCCAATATTTACTCTCCCAACTCCATCGCGTCAAGCCGGAAGTAGTAAAGTAGGCATTGGGCAAACAGGGCATTGGGCAAACAGGGCATTGGGGAAGGATAGAAAATATTACGAATTACGTAGCTTGCTTCTCTAACGAGACGCTACCGCGAACCCGCAGGGTATTACGAATTACGAATTACGAATTAATCTTATGTTTGGTCAAATTACATTGCAAGTAAATGGGGAAACTCATAATTGTGTTTCCCAAACCCCTTTACCTGATTTACTTCAACAGTTAGGTTTTAATCCCCGCTTGGTGGCGGTAGAATATAACGGCGAAATTTTACACCGCCAATTCTGGGAAGAAACCACAGTTAAATCAGGCGATCGCTTAGAAGTTGTTACAATTGTAGGTGGCGGATGAAACAGCCATGCTCTTATGGGTGCAGTCAATCCAAAATCTAAAATCCGTCTTGAAAAGTTTCCTACGGCAGGAAACCCGCCTACAGAACTTTCCGCAAAATCTAAAATTGATTGACTTTTGACTTTTGAGTTGATTTCTCCCCATCCTCCACATATAACGAACGATGCAAAGTCTTGTTTTTGGCTAATTCTTTACCTTGACGACCAAGTTTTTCCCGTAGTTGTTGATCTTGACACAATAGCTTGAAAGCTTGCAATACTTCACAACCGGATTTAGGATTAACTAATAGGCCGTTTTCTTCGTGGTGTACTAAGTCGATGAAAGCACTGTGGCGGGAAGCGATTACAGGTTTACCAAAATAACTGGCTTCTAGATAGACAATGCCAAAACCTTCTAAGGCATTCATTGGTGTTTTGGATAATGTCAGCATAGCGAAGATGTCAGATGCTGCATAGTAGCCTGCTAATTCTGGATGGGGTACATACCCAGCAAAGTGTGCGCGCTTGTCTACCCGTAATCTTTGGGCTAAAGATTGCAGTTGCGGTTGATATGCACCTTCACCACAGATGAGATAGTGAACATCGACACCAATTGTTAAAAGTAATGGTAAGTTCTCAATTACACGCTCGAAGCCCTTTTCTTTAACTAAGCTGCCCACGGAAAGAATCACGACTGCGGTTGGGGGAATGTTGTAAGTTTGACGGATATCTGAACCTAACTTATCTAAATTGCTGGAGTTATTCCCCAAACCAAATTTTTCTGGTCTGACTACAGGATGAATTACATGGGTGGGTGTTTGTACACGCAAGGTATTTCTCAGGTAATCTTGTGTTGAGGAGCTATTACAGACAATTCCTGCTGCTCGTTTGAGAGTAAGCTTAAATAGCGATCGCCACAAGGGATTACCTAAAACACTGACTAAATCATGACCATGCAAGTAAATAAAACAACGCACTGGTAAAACATAGCTCAACAGTAGCAAGGCCGGAAATTCATAGCCATGACCCCATTCAATATAGCGGTAGTGATAGCGAAAATATAGTTTAATAGCAAATACAAATGACCAAATTAAATTTAAGCCAGTTTGCAAATAACTGCCTAAAAAACCACCCAACCAATATCTAGAATTAGGCCAGCGATACACAGGAAACTGTTGAGATGCGTCAAATACTTGATCACCTGCACAACTAGCAGTCAAAACAATTACCTGTTCTGGATCTTGCAAACAGCGATTATATAGATACTCTCCAATTACCGCTTCCTGGGGCAGAAAAAGACGGGATATAACTAAAATATCCGGGGATGCAGTTTTTTCTCTGATTTTTGTTGCCAGTTGCGAGACGTGTTCCATTGTTGATTTTGAGTGATTGACTGCAAATAAGTTGAAAGACTTTAAAAACGTCCGACAGGCGACGCGCTGTTTTGTACTACCTCCATTAAGTAATTACGCAAGCAAGTATTTGTGTGGATGATTGTACTTAGGCATCTACTGACGCTAGTATCTAAATTTTCTCCTCTTTTTTCGTTTTAGCCAACAGATAAACCTTAAAAGCTAGGTATTTACACAATTTTGTCAAAAATTTTTACAATCCTTCATTAAACTAGCTGTGACTTACATATCAATAGTATTACTTGGTATCTCATGCTACTTAGCTATACCAATTCACCAAAATCATAAGATAAGGATTAAAACTCAAGTCCTGACTACGAACTTGCTGATCTATGGCTTTTGAGTTGAAGCACTGCTAGGACAAGAAAGCAAAAATTATACTACTTTCTTTTTTCAAGAATGCTCTGAAACAGCCTACAACTCTATTTTAGAAGATAAAATATCAGAATATTATTGTTGTTTTGATGAATTATTTATTAATTATATATTTAATTTTTATACTTATGTATTTAACTGTTCACTAGAAACAATTATCGCAAATAATTACTAGTAATTGAAAATTATTTGGCATTTTTTTAACTAAACATTAGCAAATAATCACAGAAATCATCAGGGAAACATATTCAAAGAAAGACAGAGTATATCTAAGCTAATTAATTTGTAGTTAACCTGAGTTTAGGATCAGCTTAAATTATGATTCAATTATTAGCTGAAACTCATATTATAGTAATCCGATTTGATATCTGAAAAAATCTCAGTATATGTAGTATATGTAGGGTGTGTTAGGCGTAAGCCGTAACGCACCAAAGGCATTGGTGCTAGGTGCTGTAATCTCACTGCTAACACAACAGCAATATTGCAGGAGGAAAATCCACACTGTAATTTGCCTTCCCTACATATCTACTAAGTTTCAGTAATGTAAAAAGACTAAGATTGAGTTTCTAGTAAGGACTTTAGTCCTGATTTGAGAACTTTAGTTCTCACTACAAACCTTAATTTATTCCAAAATTCCTTCAAAGGGAATAAATTCTGAGGTACGGTTATCCACTACAGAAATCCCTCTGCGGTTTACTGATTCCGTAAGATAAGACGCGGTACATTGGATGTATAGCTTTCTGATCGATGAAAAACTCAAGGTTGATTACGGGTTGAGACACCTTGATACTCTAAATAGAGAAAAAATAATTAAACAATAACGTTTTTCAAGCAACTGTGATTATGTCTAAAAAACTACAACAAGCTATCAAACCACTCTTAAAAACTGTCTTTGCTCTGGGCTTAGTATTGGTATTAGCATTCAGCCATGCCGATGGTGCATTAGCTGCCCGTAGTGGTGGCAGAATTGGAGGTGGTTCATTTAGAATGCCTTCGAGTCGTACTTATAACCCAAGGACTTATGCACCTCCCGGTGGTGGGGGATACTATGCACCTTATCCTGGTGGTGGCTTTGGCTTTCCTTTCTTAATTCCATTTTGGGGTATTGGCGGAGGATTTGGGGGTTTATTTACTATCTTAATTTTCTTGGCGATCGCTAACTTCTTGGTGCAAACTTTCCGTCGTGTCTCCAGTGGTGAAGGTGAAGAAGTCGGCTACAACAGCAACCCCTCGGTGAGTGTAAATCGCTTGCAAGTCGGTTTATTAGCCCAAGCTCGAGACTTACAACCAGAACTTAACCGCATTGCAGAAACGGCTGATACCAATTCCCCAGAGGGACGTACACAAGTGCTGCAAGAAACTACCCTAGCTTTGTTACGCCATCCTGAATATTGGGTATATGCAGGTGGTGGTACACAACAAGCCAAATTAAATGCGGCGGAAAGTCAATTTAACCGCCTAGCACTAGCAGAACGCAGCAAATTTAGTGAAGAAACTCTCTCCAACGTCAACAACCAGCTAAAAGCAGCCTTAGCTCAAGATGCTTTACCTGCATCTGATGAACTTGAAAACCCCACCCGCTTAATTAGCGAAGGCCCTGGAGAATACATTATCGTTACCTTATTGACGGCAACACTAGGGAAGTTTGAACTTCCAGCCGTGAACAGCGTTGATGATTTGCGTCAAGCGTTGCGACAAATTGGTAGTATTCCTGCGGATAACCTCTTAGCCTTGGAAGTACTATGGACTCCCCAAGCTGAAGGTGATACCCTTTCCTCGGATGATTTATTTGCAGAGTATCCTGATTTGAAATTGGTTTAGAGCCTAGTTATAAGTAATGAGTAATAAGTAATAAGTAATAAGTAATGAGTAATAAGTAAATTTCTTACTCATTACTTTTTTTAATCAGTTGCTGTACCTCATAAACATCGAACCTGCTGTATCTGTTGAAAAATCAAATATGAATCATATAGTTTGTAGTAAGGACTTTAGTCCTTATACCAATTCTCTATGAAGTTGCACCAAATAAATGATGTAGAGACGTTGCATGCAACGTCTCTACAGTACAGAATAAAGCAACGTCTCTACAGTACAGAATAAAGTGCATCTTTATCAAGAAACGGTATTAATAGAAACCTTTAATATTGTTGATGTTCCGTCTTTACCTGTGAAAATACCCGGTATATATCTAAATCCTGTTGTGAATTTTGAACTGATTCATCTCCCTGAATTTTGAGTAAGTTATACTGCACATTTTCTGCATAAATTGCAAAAGTAATATTAAAAAATTCGATAAAATGAATAAACCATTGACACTCATCTTCTGATTGATACTGATAGTAACCAATTAAATCAGCAATGCGAGTTTCTAAATGACTGCGAGAATGCTGAGAAATCAGAATAATCTTCAACAGGATAATTACTAAGGTTAAAGGATGACCTTGGGAAGCTAGTACAGTAAATAATTCTGAAGGTTCATGTCTATTTTCAATAGTGAGATAATCAATCAGTTTATTGCTAATTCTCAGCAATAAGTTCTTGTTAATTATTTCTCGATCTAATTCCGGTTTCCACAATAAAAGCTTATCTTGTACAGACTGCTGCAATCTTGATGCAATTTCTTGATTACCAACTGATAAAAATAAATATTTCAGCAAACTAATTTTAAATTCTTTTAAGCTTTGGTTTTGAGTTTGCTTGAGGAATATATTGGCAAGATTTTCATAACTGAACTTACCTCTTTTAGCCACGATTCTTTTAATTAAATGCAGGACATTATCACCCAGAACACTGGGGTTATTATAACGTGTGCTACTTGAAGCCGCAGACTGAGAACGGGCTATATACATAGCTAAATCAAACTTATACTTTTCTTTCATCTGTCTGTAAAGTTTGATTGCTGCTTCTTGTTGTTCTTTGGGTTTATCTGCATCTAATGATTGTACAACTAACAAGTAAGGGGCATAGCGATCGCTCCAGTGAACTTCGTCTTTATGATCATTTTTATAATTAAAGATTTTCAACTCATGATAATCTGAGCTATTAACGAAATTTTCTAGCCATTGTCTATATAAATTTAACTCTTCTAATCCATTTATAGTTGGACAATATGGTAGTTTATCAAATGAGTCAATCAGTTTTTGAATATATTTATGTTTGCGTTGCGATGCCCAATTATTGATTAAAATATAGCAACAACGTTTGAGTGTATTACGAAACTCCTGCTCGTTATTAAACGACAGCATTTTTTGGATGGCTGGCACATTATTTAAGTTGTATGAGTGCAGACAATCAATAAATAAATTTTTAAATTTCTGTAAAACATCTGCTGGTGCATAAGTATTTACACTTTCTCTAAAAAAATTGTAAAACTTATCCTGTAAAACTGGTAAATTTATCTCTTGAGAGTTTAGCTTAACAGTATCTTTATGCAAAAAATTACTAGGTAAAGTATTAGCAATCATAAAATTTCTCAACACCCTTGAGGTTTTAATTTTAATTGCTATTAGCTTACCCCTAACCTCTAGGTATATCAATCAATTTATTAAAAGCTAGATTAATTTTTTGCTGAATATTCGTAAATTTACGGTGTAGTTGATCAATTATGGGATGAACTGCCAGAGAGAGACTCAGAAATACTACTGAGATTGGTGGGGAGTGGGGAGTGGGGGCAGGGGGCAGGGGAGACAAGGGAGACAAGGGAGACAAGGGAGACAAGGGAGAATTTACCTCTACACCCTTACACCCCTACACTAGGGTGTTGACTTTGATGAGATTTACCTATTCTTTATTCATACAGTTTTGGT
>JBODRP010000288.1:0-7102 GCA_050633005.1 Trichormus sp.
TTCGTTGAAGTTGATTCCTTACAATCTGATACGGAAATTTCGTTTTTACCAAGACGCTTGGAATTTCTAAATAACTCAACTTGCCTTTTTAAAGCTGCTTCATTTTCAGGTTCAATGATAAATACTCCTATCATTTCCCCTTTGCGGATATCTATTTCCCTAGCTCTAGCAGCAGCGTAATATTCAAAGTCTCCATCTACTACTTCATAAGATTGTAAGCTAGTTCTACGAACAACAATAGGGCTAATAACTCCTTCTGATTCTAAAATCAACTGAGCAGCTGTTTCTAAATCATTAGCAGCAAAATCCGAACGAGGCTTACTAGAAGTAATTTTCTTGACAGCAACAAGTGATAAAGATAGTTTCATTAAGATAAGCCTACTTTTTCTAAAACTTCTATTGCTAATAATTCAAATTCCTGGGCAGCAGTTGAATCTGGCTTAAAGTCAATTACAGATACCGGATCGGCTATTTCCATATCTCCTACAAGCAAAGTTTTTTCAGCACATTTTGCTAAATCATCCCTATCATAAATTACTGTATTCATGACATCAAGATTATATCGCTTTGGAATAGCTTCTAACCTTTTAGGCAAAGTATGTTTAACAAATTGATTATTAGTAGATACCTTACAAGCAAGTACGCCTAAAATTTCTATTGGTGCTTTTCTAATTTGTTTTCTAAATGTATTAACACCTTTTATGAAATCTTTAACATTGGTTAATCCTTGATTAGCAAAAGGTTTTAAATCTGATGGAATTATCAGGAAGTCAGCAGTAATCAGAGCTATTCTTGCATAAAGATTTAAAGAGGGAGGAGTATCTATCAGCACAACATCATATTTATTTTTGACATATTCTAATTTTTCGATAAGTATCAGCCTACTACCATCAAGAGCATTTAAATCTGTCTCATTTTTCATTAAATCTATATGTGCAGGAACTACATCAATTTCTGGATTACAGAAATTAGATTTTCTTGCTATTTCTGAAATAGGATACAGTTCTTCAGATTGTAAAATTTGAAGAACATTAGAGTCTTTAATATCATCAAATTCCTCATCATCAAATTTAACTAAGCCTGTTGCAAAGGTAGTATTAGCTTGACTATCAAAATCAATTACCAATACTCTTTTACCTTTTTTTCTGATAGCGGCTGCTAAGTTAACTACTGTAGTTGTCTTACCTACTCCGCCTTTATTGTGGTAGACTGCAATTATTTTCATCGAATTTTGCCCCTTGATTGTAAGTGTGGTATTTTCTGAACTTACTGAAATCTCTGGTTTATCTGAAATAATTTTCAACTTTAAGCTTTCTCTGCTAATTAAATTTTTAATTTCTCCTGACTTATGCTCAGTTTCCGGTTTATTTGAAATGATTCCGAACTTTAAGGCTTCTCTACCGATTAAATTTTTAATTTCTGCTAATTTCGTTTCAACTTCCTTACCCGAACACTGAAAAACTAACTTAACATCATTTTCAACTTTTTCATAAATCCTGATTTCTTTGCCATTAGTTAATAAACCATATCCTACATTCAAACTTGTTAAATAATGCCTGAGTCTAAGAAAATGATTGTTTAAGTTTTGTTTGGGATGCTTTGCCTCCATAACCACACTCAATGGTGAGTTAGCATCGAAGACAAAAGGTAAAACTTGTGCGGCAAACGCTAAGAAGTCTAACCGGATGCTACCAACAGCAACTTCCTGATACCACGTGTCTGGAGTATAACCTAGCTGTGGTAGTAAATACTGCACTATGAGCTTGCTTTCTACTTCGCTTTCGTTACGGCACAACTCAGGATTAAAAAGCAAATTTTTTACCCCAATTAATATGTATTTGTACTAATAGTAACACACAGCAAACTAATTTGATCCATCATGCTTAGTGGATAATAACGTATAAAAATAAAATTATGTTTAGTAATTTTACTGAAAATAAAGATAAATGTATTGATTTATCCCTGCTTATTATATCGTCATACCCCCCAAAATCTCAAAATTGCCCTAGTAGATCCCAAACGCGTCACCTTTCCAGAGTTTGAGCGCATGGCTTGGTTATATGCACCAGTCGTTAAAGATAGCGATCGCGCTACCGAACTCATGGAACAATTAGTATTAGAAATGGAATCCCGTTATCAGCAATTTGAAAAAGCTAGCTGTGCCGATTTACACATTTATAACCAGCGTTGTCACCAGCCTTTACCTCGCATCGTCTGCATCTTTGATGAATACGCAGATTTCATGGCAGAAAAAGAAATTCGCAAAACCTTAGAACTGAGTATAAAACGTTTAGGAGCAATGGCCAGAGCAGCCGGAATCCATCTTATTATCGCTACCCAACGTCCAGAAGCCGGTATTGTCACTCCCATTATTCGCTCAAATTTACCGGGAAGAGTTGCCTTAAGAACTGCTAGTGAAGCCGACTCAAAAATTGTCTTGGGAGGTACAGAAACATCAGCATCTTATCTATTAGGAAAAGGTGACTTACTCTACCAAATTGGCCCGCAATTGCATCGTTTACAAAGCCTATTTGCTAAAAAAATTCAAATACCATTATAAAAAAATCAGTAAGTAGGGGTATTTTCACTCAGATGATTATTAATAATTGATGAATTTTGCACTCCTCTACTCCCTAATACCTATACCAATTCTCTCAAACCCCTAACTCCTCTAATTTTCTGAATTAGGAATTACTATATTTTTTTCCAAAACTTGTCTAACTTCATCCTGTACAGCTAATAAAAAACTGAAAAATAAATATATATAAGCCTCCTTACCTACACGCAGGATGTACAACAATGAGTACTAAATTACTTTCCATGCTAGCTGTTAATCAACTTACACTAGTAGTTTATCTTGACCAGTATGGATATTATCACTATGAAATAATTCACGGTAAAGGTGTATTACAAAATTCCGAAATATTCTATAATCAGCAATCAGCAGAGTTAACCGGAATGTTGTGTATTAATTCAATATTAAACTATTATATATAGGGTTTATGTTGATGCGATCGCTAAGAGAATTGAACTATCAATCATAGTAGTTCAATCACCCAAAAAAATAAGTCTTAGTGTAACAAATACAGCCATCTCTTGACTTGCTAGAAACTGCCTAACTGTAAAACCCTGGTTTCCTGGAGAAACTGGGGTTCTTGACTCTCATCAATAGTTAACATCAGCAGACTTAATGAATTATCTTACTTTTCACGGGATCTGGAAAACCCCTCTCCATAGAGCGAAGCTCTTCTCGTAGAGTACCTCTCCCCTATTACTGTAGAGACGTTTCATGAAACGTCTCTACATATTCCCCCTTCCCTGGTAGGGAAGGGGGTTAGGGGGTTAGGTTTCACATTAGCTTTTCCACATAACGTGAAAAGTCAGAATAAATTACGAATTACGAATTATCATCACGGCGTATTATCATATACTCTGTTGAGCCTATAGTCCTGACACAACAGTTTTAATTTTCCTATAAATATTACATTTACCGGAAATTTCCCTAAAATGGGAACGCGTCATCAGAGGAAATCAGAAATGGGATATGTCATTGCTACTGCAAATATGAAAGGTGGTGTAGGCAAAACCACCCTGACTGTCAATTTAGCAACTTGTTTGGCTAAAAATTATGGTAAAAAGGTACTAGTTTTGGATTTAGACACCCAAATCAGTGCTACACTCAGTCTGATGTCGCCTTTAGAGTTTGCCAAGCGTCGTAAACAAAGGCTCACATTTAGATATCTCATTGATGAAGTTATTAATCCAGACCCCAATTCTAAACTAACTATCCAAGATATCATTCAAACCCAGGTTTGTAATCTACCACAACTACATTTACTACCTGGAGATATAGACTTATATGATGAGTTTGTAGTCTCAGAAATGCTGCACAGGCAGACAGTGGCTTTAGGTGAACAAGACTTTGAAACAGTTTGGAATCGCTTTGAGAGAGTCTTAATTAATAACATTTTAAAATCAGTACGTGATGAGTATGATTTTATTCTTTTAGATTGCGCTCCTGGGTATAATTTGTTAACACGTAGTGCTTTAGCTGCTAGTGATTTTTATCTACTCCCAGCTAAACCAGAACCATTATCAGTAGTAGGTATTCAACTGTTAGAAAGACGCATTGCTCAGTTAAAAGATAATCATGAAAATGAGAGCAAGATCAATATTAAAATACTGGGAATCGTCTTTAGTATGTGCAATACTAATTTACTAACTGGCAGATATTACAAACAGGTAATGCACCGAGTTGTAGAAGATTTTGGTGTGGAACAAATTTGTAAAGCACAAATTCCCATAGATATTAATGTGGCTAAAGCTGTGGATAGTTTTATGCCTGCTGTTTTAAATGCACCCCAGTCAGCCGGTTCTAAAGCATTTTTGCAGTTAACCCAAGAGTTATTACAGAAGTTGTAATCACGGAGTGGAGTAAAACATCGTCAATTCAAGGGTTTAAATCCCCGACTCCAACATTCTTTAAGTAATAAGTAATAAATAATAAGTAATAAGCAATAAATAATACTTATTACTTATTATTTATTTAATAGCTAGTAGTGGCGTGACAAGGCTAAAATGTTGCAATAAAAAATTCGTTTTATCGGCGTTTATCTGCGTGTATCAGCGTTTTTTATCTAAAACTAATGCACTATTTTAGTCTAGCAAAGAAATTGTAGGTTGGGTTGACGCGAGGAAACCCAACACCAGCATCTATGTTAAGTTTTCGATATTTATGTTGGGTTTCGTTCCTCAACCCAACCTACATCCAATACACTATTTTAGCCTTGTCATGCCAGTAGTTAGCGACAGCGTAACGCAACTTTACCCAAAGCTTTCGGTGCGTTACGGCTTACACCTAACACAACGGCAATATTGCAGGAGGAAAATCCACACTGCAATTTGCCTCCCCTACACATACTACTGTGACAATAATTGCTGATTTGGTTGTAAATTCATAGTAAAACGACTGTAAACAATTTGAGTTGAAGATTGAGAGTCACACCAAAAAACATCCTGAATAACTTTGTAACTACTCTCTACCTCTGCTAAATCAAAATGCACCGAAGCAATATTATTTACTCCTACAACTTCTCTACCATCTTGAAACCATCGAGATTTCCAAAACATTAAAGGTTCTAACCATTGCCAGGGAGATTTTTTGGCTTTTTTATGGGCATTGATTAAAAAATACATTTCAGTTTGAGGATGAAATTTTTGGGTACTTTGTCGGGGTATCCACTCTAGTACACAATACCAATCAGGGTTAGTTTTTGCTTGATCACGATGTGATTTGTGAGTAGAAACTTGCACTATATTAGGTGGTTGATTCCAGCCTAACCATCGTCTATTTTTTTCTGGTAATAACCATTGTTTTAAGCGTGTATGAATTAATCTGGTGATGGGTTCTTCATTTTTTAAGGCACTAGAAGTTAACTGGACTAATACAGATTGTTGTTGAGAATTGAGGGTTTTAGTATAAGAAAAACGAGCAGCACAACTATAGTGAATATCTCCAGATAAAATTATCAGTTTTTGGCGTTGCTCACACAAAATATTTAACAGTTTTGCTAAGGCAGGAAAATTAATATTCCAAGCATCTCCCACATCTGTAGAAAAAACTTGTTCGTGTTTTAATTGCCAATGGTGAATCCAATCAATTACTTGCAAACCAAAAACATTTGTCGGGGCAATGACAAAGGTGGTGAGATGATGATTGTCTGCTGTTTGTTGTAAAGGTTGCAGTAGTTGTTGTTTCATTGCCCGTGGAGATAATAACATGGGTGGGGCTATGGGTTTTTGGTCTGCTGGATAACCCCGCCAAGTGCGTGTATCTAAGACAATGACTTCGTGACAGTGGCTTTTGATAGTGTAGTTCCAAGTCAAAACTTCGGGATCTCGCTCTAAAATCAACACCCCATCTTCTAGAGTGAAATTAGGTAAATCAGTGTGGGGATTAGTTTGTGGTATTCCCAGATACTTGGCGATCGCCTTCTGTGCATCTTGATCTTTTCCTTGAGAATTTGACAACCGATTAGCCGCAACTAGCAATTTTTCACCGCAACTATTGGCTAGAAATTGTCTTGGTGTATTACCCCAAGCCTGAAACACTGCATAGGCTAATAAAGCATTCTGCACAACTCGCCGCCCTAGGGGATTTCCCAGCACACGCAAACACCAAGCTTGATTCAAGTTCCAGTCATCACTAACATCATGGTCATCAAAAATAGTGTATGTGGGAATATTCGCCAAAGCCCGGCGAACTTGTGGCAGTGTTTGAATATACTCGCGTAAATACTTAACTGATTTATGCCAATACTTGATAGCATGATCTTTATTGGTGACACTGTGTGGATCAGGAAAAGCATCCGGCCAGCACACTGGCGACCAAGAAAGTATATAAGCAGCGTAATATTCTCCCAAACTCAACAGGTGACTAGATACTTTTTCCGGTTTATTATGTAATCCCGCCGTAAACCCAGCTACTTGTGTCGCTACTTCTGCCCGTTCGCCGGGGGGTAATTCCTTGGGTGTACGATAAATTTCACCGATGGGTAATTGTTCTTCCCAACCTAGTAAAGTATCCCCTAACCGACTAGCACACCACAAAAACGAGGCCGCTACATCATCACCATAAATTTGATCACCTGTTAAGAATAACTGATGGGGGCGGTGTCGGCTGTCCTTGGCAGTTGCAATTAAGCCATCTAAAATTGGTAAAGCATCAAATCCATGGCCGTGAGGTTTGCGACAGGAAGCATGGACAATGTGCAAATCTTCAAGGCGGTTGGGTGGCAGAATAAAAGTCGGTTTTTGATGTGCAAAGTAGCTAATGCTAACGTCAGGAAAGCGGTGAGAAGATAAGGCTTGTTCTAGGGTGAGTAAGGTTTGGTCGGCTAGGGTAAACTGGAGGTCATAGGCATAGATGCGATCGCCAATTAAACTCTCCCCATTTACAGACACAGCTGTAATTGCCACAACGTGTAAATATTTACCTAAAGCAACTGTAGAACGTTGTCCCGCTAATAAACATTGTTCTAACCGTTCACCATTATTTGTTGTGTTATAAACCTTGAGTTCTACCTGGCAAGACTGTTTTAAT
>JBODRP010000289.1:0-7030 GCA_050633005.1 Trichormus sp.
GATAAACTATGCCTAGGTTATAACTAGAGATATATAGTCATGATCTGCAATTTGTGAATACTGTCTGTTAGAAATACCACAATTAAACCAACTTGCAACGATCCTGCTGCCCCGCTTCTGGAGCGAGATGCTCCGCGTAGCTTGCTTTCACAAAGTGGAACACTAACACACAATGATTAATACTGATGCACCCTAATCATACTAACGTAATTTCACTGCTGTACCTGTAGCAGTGATCAGTAACAAAACCCCTGATTGATCTACATTAATAGTACCAGTGTCAATTTCAATGCCAATAACAGCGTTAGCTCCCAAACGCAATGCACGTTGTTCTAGCTCTTCCATAGCTTTCTTTTGGCCTTGTTCAAATAAACGCTCATAACTACCTGTACGTCCTCCAATCACATCTCGGATACTAGCAAAAAAATCGCGGAGGAAATTACTACCATACACGACTTCCGCCGTGACAATACCTAAATACGCTTCAATGACTCCACCTTGAATCACATCAGTTGTAGTTAAAATCATCAGAAACCTCACGAATGTTTTTCCTCCATTTTAGCCAGTGGAGAAAAAACAACACGAACAACTTAGGATTGTAGTTTTGACTGCAAACTGGATTCTAATATTTGTACCTTGCAAAAAACATAGTTTTATTTGTGTCACTGATTCCTTACGTGTATTGTAGAAATCAACCAAGCTAGTGTTAGTATTTTTACTAGCAGTGTTTTTATTGTAACATACTGTGATTTGATTGAGGTTTTAGCATTGGGATAAATTTTATCTGAAAATCATCATAAATTTTGGATGATTCAAGAGAAATTTCTAATAAATTAAATTGATGAAAAATTTAGGATAATTACATCAATTTATTCGCTAAAATCTAGATATAGCAAGAATTATAATCTATTAATATGTGATTTTTACATATTAAAAAGTGACGGCATAAACTGTATTTAGGTATTAAATTTTATTAATTTGAGTTGTATATTTAATGGCTTTTTAGCAGTAATTAATCACAGTAGTATTTCTGATTTTTTAGCGTTACCTACTGCTAGAGAATATACTGAATATTAATATTTTGTGAAGGTAGACAAATACAGTTTTCAAAAAGTAAATTTTTTGTTTTAATGAACAAGAAAAAACTTCACCATAATTTAGGGGGATTTACTGTGTACAAACGCATATCACTTATAGTTGGTGTTTTGTTATTGGGATGTGCTAGTGTTACTATTCCTTCTGAGGCGCAGGCGCAAACATTGGTAGTGCAAGCCAATAGAGCAGAATTAAGGCAATTGTTAGAAGAAGGGAAGCGATTAGTAGATGCTGGTGATTATGATGGAGCGATCGCAGTTTATCAAAGAGCCGCAACTATAGATAATCGCAATGCAAGAATCCATTCTGGCATCGGGTATCTTTATGCTCAACAAGGAAATTTACAGGCGGCACTAGCATCATATCGTCGTGCGATCGCCATTGACCCCAATAACAGTGATTTTTATTATGCTGTTGGTTATATCAAAGGCAATATGGGCGATACTCCCGGCGCAAAAGAAGCTTACCGTCGGGCTATACAACTCAACCGAGGTAATATTAACGCCTATATCGGATTAGGTATCACCCAATCACGAATGGGAGACTATACAGCAGCTAACTGGGCATTTGAGCAAGCAATTAACCTGGATAGGAACAATGCTCAAACCTATGAATTTATGGCTACAATGTATAAACAACGGCGACAAACTAAACAAGCTACCAACCTCTTGCAAAAAGCCCGTGACTTATATCGGCGGCGCAATGACTCTGATGGAGTAGCGAGAGTAGAAGCGATGTTGCAGGAGTTAGGCGGTTAAAATTTCATTTAATTTTCGTCCAGTCATACCAATTTTGGATTTTGGATTTTGGATTTTGAATTGCCAGCCTAGATTCATAGGCTATTACAGCAAATCAAAATAATACTACCTATCCTAATTTGGTATCAGTTCGACAAAAATATCTTTCAAACTAGAAGCACACACCATCATCCCCTTTTATCTGTCTATTGATTCAGATAATTGTTTGCCCATACTCCCAACTTTGCACGCTATTTTCTGCTACTGCGCTAGCATCCAATTGCTTCATCACTAAACCTTCACCGTGAACTGAATGCAACCGTTGTAAGCGGCTGATTTCTCTATCCTTACGAAAAGTCCCCCAGTTCCGCATCACGCACTGGGGGTTGAAGTATTTTTTGCATTCCCCAAAAGATTAAATTTGGTTCTACTATTAAACGTTGGGCTATCTCAGGATACAAGGCTTGTAGATATTTGAATAGTAAAATGCGATCGCCTCCTTTAATTGCTACTTTACTATCAGGAAATAATTGCCACCAATCTGTAATAAAATCTTTAATTCCTGCCAATAAAGTATAAATTACACCGCTTTGAATTGCTGCTGGAGTATTTAAAGCAAAACGTGGCGGTAAAGATTCCATAGTCTCTATATTTAATTGTGGTAATTGTCCGGTTTTTTGACCTAAACTCGCCAATTGTAAACCCACCCCTGGTAAAATCGCACCCCCAACTAAACACTTTTGAGCATCCGCACCAGTAAAAGTTAATGCTGTCCCCGCATCAATTACCAACATCGGGAAACCCCAAGCCATCCCCGCACCCCACAAAGCCAAAGCGCGGTCAATTCCCAATGTAGGATACGTATGCTTGAGGGGTATTTGATCTAAAGTGATCACACGCACATCAGGATATCTTTCCCAAAGCGCGGTTTGCTGCGGTACAACAGAGGCAATAACTATTCTTAGGGGAGTTGGGAGTTGGGACTGGGGAATAGGAAGAGGAAATTGTGAAATGATTTCTTTTTCATTTTGAATTTTGAATTTTGAATTTTGAATTGATTCCTCCCCAGTCCCCAGCAAAGTTTCACCGCTAAATAAACCCCAATGCAGCCGGGAATTACCAATTTCTAAGGCTAACCAGATATTCTCAGTGTATGTTGGATGTTGGTACGGTTTCACACTTTTGATTTTTTTAACTTATCTATAGATTTTTTAATAAAAGTTAACAAAGAACTCGTGCCAAAATAGAACTAGAGGCATAAATACTCATTGTGTTAAGGAGAGTGTTATGGTAGCAGTCACCAATAAAGCTGAAAAAAGACTCACCATAGAGACTGGGGGAATTGCTGAAGATACTACCGCAATTCGTTCTCTGGATTGGGATCGAGATCGCTTTGATATTGAGTTTGGTTTACAAAACGGTACTACCTATAATTCATTCCTCATACGCGGTGAGCAAATAGCCTTAGTTGATACCTCTCACGAAAAGTTCCGTCAACTCTATTTTGATACCCTCACAGGCTTAATTAATCCCCAAGATATAGATTATGTGATTATTAGCCACACCGAGCCAGATCACAGTGGCTTAGTTAAAGATTTATTACAGATGTCGCCAGATATTACGGTTGTAGGTTCTAAGGTAGCAATCCAATTTTTGGAAGACCTAGTACATCAACCATTTAAACGTAAGATTGTGAAAAATGGCGATCGCTTAGATTTAGGCAACGGTCACGAAATAGAATTTGTGATTGCTCCTAATTTACACTGGCCTGACACCATATTTAGTTTCGACCACAAAACCCAAATCCTTTACACCTGCGATGCGTTCGGAATGCACTACTGTTCCGATAGCACCTTTGATGAAGATTTAAAAACCATTGAAGCCGATTTCCACTATTATTATGAATGCTTAATGGGGCCAAATGCCCGGTCAGTTTTGTCTGCCCTGAAGCGTATGGGAGAATTACCGACAGTGAAAATGGTAGCGACTGGTCACGGGCCACTGCTTTCTCATCACGTTGAAGAATTAATTGGACGTTACCGCAAATGGAGTCAAACCCAAACCAAAGCAGAAACCGCCGTAGGAGTATTTTACGTTTCTGAATATGGTTATAGCGATCGCCTCGCCCAAAGTATTGTTAAGGGTATCAGCAAAACAGGCGTAGCTGTGGAAATTGTCGATTTGGGTGCAGCCGCAGACTTACAAGAATTACGCGAACTCGTCGGACGCTGTGCTGGCTTAGTAATTGGGATGAGTCCTGCATCTGGTGCAGCAAATATTCAAGCCGCCTTGAGTACGGTGTTAGGTTCTGCTAACGAAAAACAAGCTATCGGTATTTTTGAAACAGGTGGTGGTGATGACGAGCCGACTTACCCACTATTAAACAAATTCCGGGCATTAGGTTTACACGTAGGTTTCCCAGTCATCGAAGTCAGAGATACACCAGGGGAAAATACTTACAAGCGATGTGAAGAAGCCGGAACAGACTTAGGGCAGTGGGTAACACGCGATCGCAGCATTAAAGCCATGAAATCCCTAGGTGCTGATTTAGACAAAGCTTTGGGAAGATTAAGCGGCGGACTATATATTATTACAGCCAAAAAAGGCGAAGTTTCTAGTGCAATGTTAGCTTCTTGGGTGAGTCAAGCCAGCTTTAAACCGTTAGGATTATCCATTGCCGTAGCTAAGGATAGAGCAATTGAATCTCTGATGCAAGTAGGCGATCGCTTTGTTCTCAACGTTTTAGAAGAAGGGAATTATCAAACCCTGATGCGCCACTTCTTAAAACGGTTCGCCCCTGGTGCAGATAGATTTGAAGGAGTCAGAACCCAATCGGCGGAAAACGGCGCGCCCATCCTCGCCGATGCTTTAGCCTACATGGAATGTGAAGTCCAAAGCCGCATGGACTGCGGCGACCACTGGGTAGTATACAGCAACGTCTACACAGGTAGAGTTTCTAAACCCGAAAGCTTGACAGCTGTGCATCATCGCAAAGTCGGAAACCACTACTAAGGGACTTTCAACAAAAAAATATTCCTACTCCCTATTCCTATCTCAAGTAGAGACGTTGCATGCAACGTCTCTACAACTTGGTACAAATTCAGCTAAAATTAGTAGCATTAATTAATATTAATACCATTAATTATAAACTGTTGTGATAACAACAAAATAGTATTTTTATCAGACTAAAATTTAGTGTCATTGAGACTTAAACTTATATATTTATTTAGTAAATAATGATTGCTTTTTGTTCGATATATAAATAGAAAATGATAAAATTTAATCCTGAATAATCAACATATTTTTATATTTTTGTGAAACGTGACTCTATTTATTACCAAATTTTCAAAGGATTTCCAGCGTTAATATTTGAACTCGTTGATAATCGCCCTGCACAGGCGCAAAACTATCGATTTGAATCAGTCGAAGTCAAAGAAACAGCCTTTCGCATTGATGGTGTTTTCTTACCACCAGAAGACGCAACACCCAAAGTTATATTTTTTGCTGAAGTGCAATTTCAGAAAGATGAAAGTCTTTATCATCGCTTTTTTACCGAGTCGCTCACCTATTTGTACCGTAATCAATCTCAATACGATGATTGGTACTGTGTAGTAATATTTCCATCACGGAGTTTAGAGCCAAGCGATACAAGAACTCATCGCATATTTTTAAACAGCGACCAAGTGCAACGCATTTATTTAGATGAGTTAGGTAATTCTGATACTCTGCCAATCAGCATCAACTTAATGCAGTTAACAATTGCATCATCTGAAACAATGGCAGAGCAAGCCAAGCAACTAATTCAAAGAGTAAAATTAGAAGAAACAGGCACACTGCCGAAAACCGAAATCATCGAAATTATTACGACAATTGCTGTATACAAGTTTTCGTCTTTGAGTAGAGAGGAAGTAGAAGCTATGCTAGGACTGACTATAGAGCAGACAAGAGTATATCAGGAAGCCAAAGCTGAAGGTCGAGAAGAAGGTAGAGAAGAACGGGAAGCTGAACTTTTGCCAGTTATCGTTCCAGTGTTACTTAAAACTGGGATGAGCATAGAACAGATTGCTCAACAACTCAAGGTTACTGTGGAATCTGTGGAGAAATATAGGTAGAACACTCTACCACCGACGCGAAAGTTTTGCTCATTATGACAAAATGCGTGCTATTTACAAGTTTTCGTCTTTGAGTAGAGAGGAAGTAGAAGCTATGCTAGGACTGACTATAGAGCAGACAAGAGTATATCAGGAAGCCAAGGCTGAAGGTCGAAAAGAACGAGAAGCTGAACTTTTGCCAGTTATCGTTCCAGTGTTGCTTAAAACTGGGATGAGCATAGAACAGATTGCTCAACAACTCAATGTTACTGTGGAATCTGTAGAGAAATTCTGTAGAGAAATATAGATAAGATATACCTTTGATGAGTTATGGCGATCGCACTTCATCTGACCTAAATTTAGGGGTAAAGATTCGTTCTCTACAATTGACTAAACAACCGCTCTGACTTTTCACAGGATCTGGAAAACCCCTCTCCATAGAGCAAAGCTCTTCTCGTAGAGTACCTCTCCCCTACCAATGTAGAGACGTTTCATGAAACGTCTCTACATATTCCCCCTTCCCTAGTAGGGAAGGGGGTTAGGGGGTTAGGTTTTGCGTTAACTTTTCCACATAACGTGAAAAGTCAGAACAGCCGCCAAGAGCGATCGCCTTCAAATATAGATACTCCTCACAAAACTGAAATTGATGAAGTAGCAATTAAGGATTTATTAGAACAATTACAACATTCACATTTAGGCAAAGACCCATTAACTTATTTTAAGGTATTGGAAAGTTTAAGGAAAATTGAAGACGACAACAAAAAATCAATTAATGCTTTGGAGGAATTACTAAAATCCCAAAATGTAAATCAATTAATTCGTTGGAAACTAGCAGAAATCTTAGGTAAAATAGATACAGGGAATGAAATAGCGATCGCAACATTGGTAGAACTGCTAAAATCCCAATATTTAGATTGGCAGAAACCTGGAAGCTTTGGGTACACCCTAGAAAGCTTAGAGAAAATTGCTATAGGTAATGAAACTGTCATCGCAGCATTAGTACAACTACTAAGATTCCAAGATTGTGTAGATAACGAAATTCCTTCCCAATATCAAATAGGTGACAAAACTCTTTTTAACATCAGGAGTTTGAAGTTTTTAACCTTT
>JBODRP010000290.1:0-7021 GCA_050633005.1 Trichormus sp.
TTTTTGGCAATAGCAGAATGATTCTGTTGTCGGCAATAATTTGGCATTTTTACCGTAAGTTATAAGTACTGTTGAAAATTATCAACCAACTTACAGATTAACTAATTGTCTGGAAATCTTAAAAAATAATGATTCATCTTTTGTAAAAACGTGATAGGCTATATATTGGCTACCTATCTCTTATAAATTAGATTTAGCAAAATAGCTACCAACATCTTTGTAACCTAATGCTTTAACTAGCACTAATGATGACGATCCAAAGACAGTAGTCTGGGTAGTCAAACTTGGATTAAAATAATAGATCCCGCCAAGGATATTTGCTGCTGTTACTACTTTAGTAAATTCTAAACAGTAGCAGTATTTTAGTGTCAAAAAATATTAGTAAAAAACTGAGCAACTCACAAAAATACTTAGGAATTGTCAAATGGGTCTATAGTGTAATACGCTGATTTTGCTACTAAATCAGCATAATTCTTGTCTGTCAAGCGGTGAAGTGTTTAATCAAAATTTTGTTTTTTGAGCCAAAGCTATTCTTGATCTCAAAAGTATATTTCCTAGAGAGCAAAAATTAACAAAATTACCAGCTTCACAATTGATAAATATCAAGTC
Source organism: Trichormus sp. (assembly GCA_050633005.1). GTDB lineage: Bacteria > Cyanobacteriota > Cyanobacteriia > Cyanobacteriales > Nostocaceae > Trichormus. The sequence goes on from JBODRP010000290.1 coordinate 610, forward strand.
AAAATAAAGGTATTGCATATAACATAGGATAAATACATAAACAATAAAGTCAAAATTTTAACTGATTTAGTTTAAGCAACAGAGGTTAAAATTTTATATCTAAATTTCGGTAATTTTGATGTATCTATGCACGACGAAATTTAGAAAATTTTCTCACCAACAGTGGCGCAGTTAGTGACTTAACATCTCAGGACATCTCAGGAATAGGCTATGAACGATCAACCGATGAATCTAAACCAAGAAATCACAGTAAATATGAACTCAGGGGATACCTACCAAGGGCAAAAGTGGTTAGTAGAAGAACGAGATGCCTGTGGTGTAGGTTTTATTGCTCATCGTCAAAATCAAGCCAGCCATGACATTGTGGCTAAGGCTTTAGTAGCGTTGTCTTGTTTAGAGCATCGGGGAGGTTGTAGCGCAGACTATGACTCTGGTGATGGGGCGGGAATTTTAACAGCGATTCCTTGGGAATTATTGCAAACAGAATATTCTAGAGAACAAATAGACTTTGCATCTCATAGCAATTTGGCGGTAGGGATGATCTTTTTACCCCAAAATGCAGAAGTTGCCAAACAAGCAAAAGCCACCTTTGAGAAAATAGCCAACGAAGAAAAATTAACTGTACTGGGCTGGCGCGTAGTTCCAGTAAAACCTGAGTTGTTGGGAGTGCAAGCCAGAGCCAATCAACCTCAGATTGAACAAGTTTTGCTGTGTTCAGAACAAAGTGGTGATGAACTAGAAAAACAACTGTATATTGCTCGCAAACGCATATTTAAAGCCGCGAAAAGTATTACAGAAGAACTTTACATTTGTTCATTATCTAGCCGGACAATTGTCTATAAAGGCATGGTACGTTCTGCGGTGTTGGGACAATTCTACGAAGATTTACAAAACCCAGCATACAAGAGCGCATTTGCCGTATATCATCGCCGCTTTAGTACCAACACGATGCCAAAATGGCCGTTAGCCCAACCAATGCGGTTATTGGGTCATAACGGTGAAATCAATACCTTGTTAGGTAACATTAACTGGATGATGGCACGGGAAGCTACCTTAGATCATCCCATCTGGGGCGATCGCATCGCAGACCTAAAACCTGTTGCCAATATCAATAGCAGTGACTCCGCCACCCTAGATAACGTTGTGGAGTTATTAGTGCGTTCTGGCCGCGCGCCGGAAGAAGCCTTGATGATCATGGTACCAGAGGCTTATCAAAATCAACCATCTTTAGCTGATTATCCTGAGATTGTTGATTTTTATGAATATTACAGTGGACTGCAAGAAGCTTGGGACGGCCCAGCCCTGTTAGTATTCGGTGATGGTGAAAAAGTCGGCGCAACCTTAGATCGCAACGGCTTAAGACCCGCTCGTTATGTAATTACTAAAGACGACTACATTGCAGTTGCTTCGGAAGCAGGTGTAGTAGACTTTCCCGAAGCTAACATTGTCGAAAAAGGCAGACTTGGCCCTGGGCAAATGATTGCCGTGGATTTAGTCAACCACGAAATCCTGAAGAATTGGGACATCAAGCAGCGTGCAGCGAAAAAACATCCCTACGGTGAATGGCTGCGCCAATATCGCCAAGACCTCAAACAACTTGTGGGACAGTCTTCAGGCAACAATGGCAACGGTCACAAAGTAGCTGAAAACGGACATCTCACCACCAACAGCATTGATAAACAAACCCTATTGCAAAAGCAACTCGCCTTTGGCTACACCACCGAAGATGTAGAAATGGTGATTCACCCAATGGCTAGCAACGGTGCAGAACCAACTTTCTGTATGGGGGATGATATTCCTCTGGCGGTGCTGTCAGATAAACCTCACCTGTTGTATGACTACTTTAAACAGCGTTTCGCCCAAGTTACCAACCCCGCAATTGACCCGTTGCGGGAAAAACTAGTCATGTCGTTGAAGGTAGAACTGGGTGAGAGAGGTAACTTATTAGCACCCAAGCCACAATTCGCTACAAGATTAAAGCTAGAGTCTCCAGTCTTAACAGAAGCAGAATTAGAGGCGATTCATCTATCAGGATTCGGCACAGCTGAATTATCAACCCTATTTGCGATCGCTAACGGCCCAACCGGATTAAAAGACGCTGTAGAGGCTTTACAAAAACAAGCTGCCGAATCAGTACGGGCAGGGGCGAAAATTTTAATCTTGAGCGATCGCGTTAATGATGGTATTACCTCTGAATACAGCTACATTCCCCCCTTATTAGCTGTGGGTGCAGTACACCACCACCTGATTCGGGAAGGATTGCGGATGAAAACTTCCCTGGTGGTTGATACCGCTCAATGTTGGAGTACCCACCACTTTGCTTGTTTAATAGGCTATGGTGCAGGTGCGGTTTGTCCTTACATGGCTTTGGATACCGTGCGCGATTGGTGGTATGACCCCAAAACCCAAAGTTTTATGGAACGGGGTAAGCTCAAAGCCATCACCTTAGAACAAGCGATCGCTAACTATCGTAAAGCTGTAGAGTCTGGTTTGTTGAAAATTCTCTCGAAAATGGGAATTTCTCTCCTCTCCACCTATCAAGCTGCACAAATCTTTGAAGCCATTGGTATTGGCGGAGATTTATTACAACTAGGATTTCAGGGGACAACCTCCCGCATCGGTGGCTTAAGTGTAAGTGATTTAGCCCAAGAAGTGCTGTCCTTCCACACCAAAGCCTTCCCAGAACTGACCATTAAGAAGTTAGAAAATCTAGGGTTCTTCAACTACCGTCCTGGTGGCGAGTACCACATGAATAGCCCAGAACTGGCGAAAGCACTACATAAAGCCGTAGATGGTAAGCATTACGATCACTACGAAGTTTACAAACAACATCTGCAAGGTAGACCAGTTACAGCCTTACGAGACTTGTTAGACTTCCAAAGCGATCGCAATCCCATTCCTGTAGAAGAAGTAGAGTCAGTTAGTGATATAGTCAAACGCTTCTGTACTGGTGGGATGTCCTTGGGTGCATTGTCACGGGAAGCCCATGAAGTTTTGGCGATCGCTATGAACCGCTTAGGTGGCAAGTCCAACTCTGGGGAAGGTGGCGAAGATCCTGTGCGTTACAAAGTCCTCAACGACGTGGATGAATCTGGACACTCACCCACCCTCCCCCATCTGAAAGGGTTACGCAATGGTGACACCGCTTCTAGTGCTATCAAGCAAGTAGCATCAGGTCGCTTTGGGGTGACACCAGGATATTTAGCCAGTGCCAAACAAATCGAAATCAAAATCGCCCAAGGGGCAAAACCAGGGGAAGGCGGACAACTACCAGGGCCAAAAGTCAGTCCTTACATTGCCATGTTAAGACGCTCGAAACCCGGTGTTACCTTGATTTCCCCCCCACCCCACCATGATATTTACTCCATTGAAGACCTAGCACAGTTAATTTTTGACTTGCATCAAATTAACCCGAAAGCTCAGGTATCGGTGAAATTAGTGGCAGAAATCGGTATAGGGACAATTGCGGCTGGTGTAGCAAAAGCTAACGCCGATATCATCCAAATTTCGGGTCATGATGGCGGTACAGGTGCATCACCCCTGAGTTCAATTAAGCACGCGGGTTCACCGTGGGAATTGGGATTAACTGAAGTGCATCGGGTGTTGATGGAAAATAGTTTACGCGATCGCGTCATTTTGCGGGTAGATGGCGGAATCAAAACTGGTTGGGATGTCTTGATGGCTGCCTTGATGGGTGCAGAAGAATTTGGCTTCGGCTCAATTGCCATGATTGCAGAAGGTTGTATCATGGCGAGAATTTGCCACACCAATAACTGTCCTGTAGGTGTAGCTTCCCAAAAAGAAGAACTACGGAAGCGGTTTACAGGTATTCCAGAACACGTTGTGAATTTCTTCTACTTCATTGCGGAAGAAGTCAGAAGTCTGTTAGCACGACTGGGTTATCGTTCCTTGTCAGAAATCACAGGACGCGGGGATTTACTAACAACCCGCCAAGGGGTAAAACTAACTAAAACCGAATCACTCAACCTCAATTGCTTAGTTCAACTACCAGATACCAAAACCAACCGTAGCTGGTTAGAACATGAAGCTGTACACAGCAATGGGCCAGTCCTAGATGACCAAATCCTGGGCGATCTAACTATTCAAGCCGCGATTCATAACCAATCTACAGTTACGAAGAACTTACCCATTGTTAATACTGACAGAACTGTAGGCGCGAGATTAGCCGGTGCGATCGCTTCCCAGTATGGTGACAGTGGTTTTGAAGGGCAAATTAACCTCAACTTCACTGGTAGCGTCGGACAAAGCTTTGGTGCGTTTAACCTTCCTGGCATGATTTTAACTCTGGAAGGAGAAGCCAACGACTACGTAGGTAAAGGAATGCACGGTGGCGAAATCATTATTAAACCACCAGCCGATGCCAAATATGACCCATCACATAATGTAATTGTCGGTAATACTTGCCTTTACGGTGCAACAGGTGGAGTATTATTTGCCAATGGTTTGGGCGGAGAACGCTTTGCTGTTCGCAACTCTAAAGGCGTAGCTGTCATTGAAGGTGCAGGGGATCACTGCTGTGAATATATGACAGGTGGCATAATTGTAGTGTTAGGCAAAGTCGGACGGAACGTAGCTGCCGGGATGACTGGTGGATTAGCATATTTCTTAGATGAAGATGGCTCATTTCCTGAGTTAGTCAACAAAGAAATTGTCAAAATCCAACGGGTAATTACAACCGCCGGTGAAAAGCAGCTAAAAGATTTAATCACCGCTCATGTAGAACGGACAGGTTCAGCCAAAGCCAAATTAATCTTACAAAATTGGTCAGAATTTCTCCCCAAATTCTGGCAATTAGTTCCTCCTTCCGAGGCTGATAGTCCAGAAACAAATCCCCAAGCTGTGGTTGAAAAACATCTGAGTTCAGTTTAGTCATTAGTCTTTAGTTAGGGAACACCAAAAAATAAATTATCCCAAATAAACAGCTTAGTAGGGTGCGTCAGTATGAATAAACTCTTGGTATAGTTAGGTTTTCTCACACTGACGCACCCTACAGTTTGGATATTTTTTTATCTGGAAGTCCCTTATTAGTTATTAGTCATTATCAGCGACTAATAGGTAATACTAATCAAACTAAAAATCGCTCTATTTTTTGATAGAGCGACGCAAAATATAGGACTCCTATTTAAGAGGTTGTTTGAAAACTTTTTGGCTGTGACTTTAAGTACATTCAGATCCCCCCTAACCCCCCTTAAAAAGGGGGGAACAAGAATCAAAGTCCCCCTTAAAAAGGGGGATTTAGGGGGATCTAAAAGTATTTGATACATAGTTAGGGACTTTTCAAACATCCTCTAATCTCGACTTTATCCATTTTTACAAAGCCCAAAACCCGACGCTGAAACCATTATGGGATGGTAGTTTTAGTTTTTGGACTTGAGTGCGAATCAGTGACATGGAAAAAGTCTTTGCCAAAAAACCAGGATTTTTGCCGGATAAGGAAAGCCGAGTTCTTAATTTTGGATAAAGTCGAGCTAATGTTTCAACAAATATGTAGAATCTATGAGCAGCGAAAGTACAATATCAAGTAAAGCTTTAGGTGCGTTACGGCTTACGCCTAACACACCCTATATAATGACGTTAATTACGAATTACGTTAGCGTAGCGGGGCGCAGCCCATTACGAATTACGAATTATTTTTTATTTGCTATTGTTTTTTGATCTTTATCTTGCATTTCTAAAAGTTCTGGAACAGTCACAAAGCTATAACCTTGGTTGCGAAACTTACTAATAATTCCTGGTAAGGCCTCTATAGTTCGGGAACGATTACCACCGCCATCGTGCATTAGTACAATTCCACCAGGTTTTGCGGTTCTAAAGACGTTATTAATTAAATTTGGGACTCTAGGCTGAGAATAATCAATAGAGTCAGAAGACCACATAATAATAGCGTATTTACTATTTCTGGCGTAATTAGCCACCCCATTATTCATGATTCCTCCGGGTGGACGAAATAAATTTGTTTTTACACCAGTAACTTTATAAATTAAGTCGGTTGTGTTAGCTACTTCATAAGCAGCCACCTGGGGATTCATAAAATGATAGCGATGATGCCAAGTGTGATTGCCAATGGCATGACCTTCAGCAGCTACGCGCTTAAGTAAGTCTGGATAATTCTTGATATTCTGCCCAACAACAAAAAATGTCCCTTTGACGTTATTTTTTTGGAGGATGTCTAATACTTGTGCTGTAGATTGAGGCCAAGGTCCATCATCAAACGTCAAAGCAATCACCTTTTGATTGTGGGTAAGTTTTGCTGACTTAATAGTTGCACCTTGAAAGCGTGGTGACAAAACGTAAGAAAACCCCTTAGTTTGTGCTTGTTGTTGCCAACTTGTCAGCATAATTTCTTTTCAGCTGTCAATCCGCTTCTGAGTTCCTATTTTGGCAGCAGTAA
>JBODRP010000291.1:0-7001 GCA_050633005.1 Trichormus sp.
ATCCAAGGTTTCATTTTTAAGATTGACAAGCACTAACTGGCGATTGATCAAACTTGTGGCAATTCCTCGCACTCCTGAAAGTTGGTGTTTAAGAACATCCTTTTGGCTGGTAGGTGTGATACTTTGTGCAGTTTTGTGGGGAATAGTTAAGGGTTGAGAAAAATGGGAGTTATTTGTGGGATGATCAAAAAATTTCGACCAAAACAACTGCACAGGTTGCCATAACTTGGAGATGTTTCTAGAAATAACTGTAGTTTCTGCATGGGGTAGATGCTCGACAGCCTCTAGTATATTCTGAATGGCTGTATCAGCAGAGGGAGGATTTTGTGATGAAAAATCTTGATAATTTGGGGATAACTTGGGCTGAGAAGATGGTGCTGGGGATGAAAGTTTTTTTACAGTTGTATCGGCTGATTGCAAAAATAAATATACAGGATAGAGAATTAATTCCACACCCCACTTAGTAGCAACTTGCAAATGTCGGAAGGTACTTTCCCACTGTGTTGTCAACCGCCGAGATTGCTGGTGGACAAGGTTAAAAAGTCTACTTTGATAACGACCAGAAGACATGATAGTAAATGAATAAAGTTGAGCCTGATTGATTGGTGAGACTCCTAGAAATAAGGCAAAAGTAAAAATAAAGAAGGCTGGTTTTATGAGCTTTTCTTTATCTGAGACGATCGCTAGATTTACGCCAAACTGTACTAATAATTATTGTAATTTATCTAATCTTAACCAAAATATGACTACTCCTCTCTCTCATCCCCAGAAAAAATTAATCTCAGATGCGATCGCTAAATTGCGGGCATACTGTCAAGTTAACACTCAGTCTACTTGGTTATACCAAGAATCTGATCCAAATATTACTAATTTTTGTCCAACTGATTTGTCTAACTGGCTACCTGTTGAGTTAAACCCCAAAGGTAACATTGCTTGGATAGGGGGACAGAAAGTATTATGGCTAGCTCAGAAATTCCTAGTTCCCCAAGATTTACAGGGTTATCCTATCACGGGTTTATCGTTGCGGTTGTCGTTGTTGTGGTGGGCAGACTCAGCCAAAATTTATGTAAATGGGGAATTAGTCTTAGCAGGAGATTTATTTGATTGCGCGCCGAGAATTTTACTCAGTCCAGAGGTGACACCAGGGGAAGAATTTACTGTAGCTGTGCGGTTAGTCAGTCCAGGACATTGTGATGGGGCATTAGTGCGATCGCTCCTCATCTATGAGTCTACAGATTATAATCGTCCTGACCCCGGTTTTGTTGCCGATGAATTGGCAATATTAGAACTATATCTAGAAAAATCCGCTCCAGAAAACCTAGATATCCTAGCATCTATTATCAATCAATTCCCCAGCCACACCCCAGAAACTCTGATTACCCTACGGCAACAACTCATAAATCATCTGGATACATCCCTATTCATCGATAAAATCTACCTATTAGGACACGCCCATTTAGATTTAGCATGGCTATGGCCTGTCAGTGAAACTTGGAATGCTGCCCAAAACACCTTTGAGTCCGTCCTGAAACTACAGCAAGATTTCCCCGAATTAATTTTCTCTCATTCCACCCCAGCCATGTATGCTTGGGTTGAAGAAAATCGCCCAGATTTATTTAAAATTATTCAACAAAAAGTAGCTGATGGTGCGTGGGAAATTGTCGGGGGGTTTTGGGTAGAACCAGATTTAAACTTACTAGCTGGGGAATCTTTAGTCCGTCAGCTATTGTATGGTCAACGCTACACTCAAGAGAAATTTGGCAACCTGACGACTGTAGTATGGACTCCTGACACCTTTGGTTTTTGTGCCACCTTACCGCAGTTTTTACAGCAAGCTGGCATTAAATACTTTGTCACCCAAAAACTACGGTGGAACGATACCAATAAATTTGATTATGGGGCTTTTTGGTGGCGATCGCCAGACGGTAGCCAAATATTTAGTTATATGTCTGCACCCATTGGTGAAGGTATCGACCCCGTAAAAATGGCAGCCTACTCTCTAGAATGGCAAGCCCAAACTCATTTAACCACATCCCTTTGGCTACCTGGTGTGGGCGACCACGGCGGCGGCCCCACCCGTGATATGTTAGAAACCGCCCAACGCTGGCAAACTTCCCCCTTCTTCCCAGATTTACAATTCATCACCGCCAAGGATTATCTTGAGGAAATTGTAGCAGGGGGAGTAGGGAGCAGGGAGCAGGGGGCAGGGGGCAGGGGAGACAAGGGAGACAAGGGAGACAAGGGAGACAAGGAAGCACAGAAGGTTCTACCCCAATACCCAATGCCCAATGCCCCATGCCCAATGCCCAATGCCCAATTCCCCATTTGGAATGACGAACTATATTTAGAATTTCATCGCGGTTGTTACACTACCCACGCTGACCAAAAACGGTGGAATAGGAGTAGTGAGAATTTACTCTATCAAGCGGAAGTCTTTGCTAGTTTCGCTAAAATTCTCTGTGGTGTGGAATATCCCAAGCTTGCCATCGAAAATGCTTGGAAAACCGTATTATTTCATCAATTTCACGATATTTTACCGGGTTCTTCTATTACCCAAGTTTATCAAGATGCCTTACCCCAGTGGGAACAAGTGCAACAGGTAGGAACGAAGATATTAGAGGAATCATTAGAGGCGATCGCATCCCACTTTACCCTACCAAAGCCACCACATCCCGATAGTTTACCAATTTTTGTCTTTAATTCTCTCAACTGGCAACGCTCTGAGGTAGTCTCTATCTCCTTACCCACAACCAATCAACAATACCAAGTTTACGACACCACAGGAGAAGAACTCATCTCCCAATTATCTGAGTCTTCAACCCTACTCTTTCTTGCTGCCGACATTCCCCCCGTAGGCTATCGGCTATTTTGGCTTTCCCCTATAACTTCCACATCTTCCCCATTACCCACACCACCAGAATTTATTTTAGAAAATCAATACCTACGAGTGATCATAGATCCCGACACCGGAGATTTATCAAGTGTATTTGACAAAATCCATCAACGAGAAATATTAAACGGTGCAGGTAATCAATTACAAGGCTTTAAAGACAGTGGCCAATATTGGGACGCTTGGAATATAGACCCCAATTACAGCCAGCATCCTCTCCCTGCAACTAACCTCAAGTCTATTACTTGGATAGAACAAGGACTAGTTCAAAGTCGTGTGCGTGTAGTGCGGCAATTGGGAGAATCAGAATTTTCTCAAGATTATATTTTGTCCCTGGGTTCACCCCTATTAAAAATTACCTCTAGAGTCAATTGGCAAGAAAATCAAGTTTTAGTCAAAACCGCTTTCCCTCTAGCTGTTACATCTGATTTTGCTACCTACGAAATCCCCTGCGGTGCAATTCGCCGCCCCACCCAACCCGAAACCCCACAAGATAAAGCCAAATGGGAAGTTCCCGCCTTACGTTGGGCTGATTTGACAGCCACAAATCAACAGGATATTTACGGAGTTAGCTTACTAAATAATTGTAAATATGGATACGATGCTCAACCCCAACAACTGCGCCTCACCCTCTTACGCAGTCCCCAATGGCCAGATCCTACAGCCGACAGAGGCTTACACGAATTTACCTATGCCTTGTATCCTCACGCGGGTAGCTGGGAAACTGCCCAGACGGTAAGACGGGGTTATGAATTAAACATCCCCCTACAGATTATTTTTCATCCCATTCACACCCCAATCCCCAATTCCCAATCCCCACTGCCGCAACATGACAAGGTAAGTTTCTTAGATTTATCAGCCGAAAATCTAGTTTTGATGGCTGTAAAACCATCTGAAGACGAACCAGATAAATTCATTCTCCGGTGTTACGAGTCTCAGGGAACAACAGCAGAATTATCTTTACACAGCGACTTAGGTTTAACCCTAGGTGAACCAGTAGACTTATTAGAGCGTGGCACTAATGAACTCTCATCTGAGCAACAAAAATCCATAATCTCACCCTGGAAAATAGCCAGTTATCAATTATTGACAATTGACACTTGACAAATTTAACTCCTTGCCCCATGCCCCCCTTCCCTTGTCTCCCTTGTCTGCCTTGTCTCCCCCTGCCCCCTGCTCCCTGCCCCCTGCCCCTTCCCAGTCCTAATCCTCATGATCCTCAAAAGGATCTGCCAACTCCTTGCTCGGAGGGCCAAAAGAGGTATAAACTCCATACCCAGTAATGCCAACAATGATCACAGCCACAGAAATGATAAGAACTATTGCGGGTTCCATAAGTGATTTATAGATTATGAGTGTTATTCTTATAGAATATTACAGAAGATTAAAAAAAGCTTTGGCAACTAATCTTAGGTGAATCTTAGGTGAATCTTAGGTGAACTATGGCACAACGGACTAGGTTGGGAGATATCCTGAGACCTTTAAATTCTGAGTATGGTAAAGTAGCTCCTGGCTGGGGAACAACTCCAGTAATGGCTATTTTTATGGGTCTATTCTTCGTTTTCTTGCTGATTATCCTGCAACTTTACAATAAGTCAATTCTGATTCAGGATGTCATCGTTGGCTGGTAGATACTAATACACAGCAACTAAACTGACATAATTAGCAAACCTTCACCCGGCTTGTCCGGGTTTTTTTGTGGCTTTGCCTCTGAAAAAGTTAGTCTTAATATGGTGAGGGAATTGGGAATTGGAGTAGATGATTTTTTACCCTCAATGCCCAATGCCCATTTAACCACTAGCAACTGCATGATTTAAAGAGGAGACACCGCGTGAATATTTTTGGTATCGGTTTACCGGAAATGGCTCTCATTATGGTTGTGGCACTGTTAATTTTTGGCCCCAAAAAGTTGCCAGAAATTGGCCGCAGTTTAGGTAAAGCAATTCGCGGTTTTCAAGAAGCCTCTAATGAGTTTCAAAGTGAGTTCAAGCGTGAAGCTGAACAATTGGAACAGGCTGTAAAAACTACTGCGGAAATTGAGCCAAAGAAAATTGAAGGAACTAAATCAGAGCAGGATAGTACTGGTTCTAACCCCGTCACGTAATACCAATTCAAAATTCAAAATTACGTCTAATCTCAATTCAAATCTTGCGAATACCTAGATATTTGTGGGGGCGGGTTCACCGAGATCAAAAGTTAATCATAAATGATGTTTGTTAACCCGCCCCTACCAAGTTTGATCCACCGCAAGTAGGGGCGGGTTCACCCAGATCAAAAGTTAATCATGAAAGATATTTGTTAACCCGCCCCTACTATTTATTGGATAGATGGTTTTCCTAATTCACATCAGGCGTAAATTAAGACAAAATTAAAAAAGCCATATATCACAACTATTTGTGAATTTGGATTTGTGAAAGAATTTTGAACAATTGGGACAACTAACTGCTGGGAATTGATTGATAAAGAAGATGACAGAAACTGTTACGCCATCGGCTTTGGTGATTCCTCAACTGATTGTGGGGTTGGGGAATCCAGAGCCTAAATATGACCAAACGCGCCATAATATCGGCTTTGCGGCTGTTGATGCTCTAGCTCGTTCCTGGCAGATTTCCTTGGCAGAAAATCGTAAGTTTCAAGGAGAATATGGTGAAGGGACTGCACCAGGAGGTGTGAAAATTCGCTTATTAAAGCCCTTAACTTATATGAATCGCTCAGGACAGTCTATCCAAGCGGTAACAAGCTGGTACAAGTTAGCACCAGAGTCTGTGTTAGTGATTTACGATGATTTAGACTTGCCTTTGGGTAAAACCCGCCTGCGTTTGTCTGGTTCAGCTGGTGGACATAATGGGATGAAAAGTGCGATCGCTCATCTTAACACGCAAAATTTCCCCCGCTTGCGTATCGGTATCGGTAAACCCAAAAATCCCGCTAGTAACGATAACTCAGATACTGTTTCCTATGTCTTAGGAAAATTTACCCCAGCCGAAAGCCAACTCATGTCTGCTGTACTCCAGTTCGTAGGTGAATGTGTAGCACTCAGCCTTAAACAAGGAGTAGAAAAAGCTATGAATCGTTGTAATAGTCAAACTATTGAGGTTTCTAAGTAAAATTTAATCTTAAACCGTGTACCAAGGTACTCTTGTCCTATCTCTAGTTCTGATATCTTCCTGTTAACAACACAAACGTTGTCAGGTAAATTAATGAGTCGAATCAATGGATTTATCGGTCGTCGTAATTTCTTGTTGTTAGCAGGTGGTAGCGGTTTAGCTGTGGCAGCTACTACTATAGGTGGTAGTCTGATTAAAAACACACAAGAAACTACCATTGCTGATATTAATCCAGCTACACCTAATGTAGTTAATCCGCAACAGGCACTAAAACGCTTGCTGGATGGTAATCAAAGGTTTGTAGAACGTCGCCCCCAATATCCTAATCAATCACGAAACCGTCTACGAGCAGTTACCGAAGGTCAGTATCCTTTTGCGACTATATTGGGGTGTGCAGATTCTAGAGTACCAACGGAAATTATTTTTGATCAAGGACTTGGAGATTTATTTGTGGTGCGAGTCGCTGGTAATGTAGCCAGTGACATGGCTATTGGCAGTATAGAATATGCTACATCTGTGTTGGGTTCGCAGTTAATTGTAGTATTGGGGCATAAAAAATGCGGTGCTGTTGCCGCCGCTATCAAAAATCAACCGCTTCCCGGTAGAATTGGCTATGTGGTTGAAGGCATCAAACCAGCCTTAGTCAACTTAAAAAGAACATCTCAAGATATTGAAGAAGCTGGAGTTATCGCCAATATTCAATACCAAGCTGCTAAGTTACTCAAAAGGTCAACGATATTAGCAAAGTTAGTACGTCAGGGTAAGCTAAAAATCGTTGGCGCAGCTTACGATATTGATACAGGCAAGGTTTCTATTTTGAATTAGGGTTTGCTGAAACAGTTCTTTGGTAGGGGGTAGGGTTGGGGGAATCGGGTTGCTTTTCAGGCTAGGTTTTGGCTGCAAATAATCAGTGAGAACTTTAACGCCCACAAAATTATCCACCCCTACACTAGGCTGTTGACTCTGTACCTTTTCAGGGGTGAAAAATTCATGCACAATCCTTT
>JBODRP010000292.1:0-6982 GCA_050633005.1 Trichormus sp.
TCTTGGATATTTTCCGATATATTTAACTCTAGTTCTGGTAAGTTATCAACGATTGGAATATCTACATTGTCAGACATTTCGTCATTCACTACTTCAGTTTTAGCCTCAGCAGTTTGTAGACGTTTTAGGTAAGGAAAACTACTACCCTGTAGACGCGATCGCCGATGTTTAATTACCAATTGCTCCAAATTAATAGGAGCAGGAGTCATTGGAACTGTAGTTTCATCCTGTATGCTGACAGCATCTGCTAAATTCGATTCTGCTAATCCGTCTTCACTAATCACTACATCAGTTTGATGCTCAGGCAATTTCGGTAATTGTAGCCCACGAGAGTCAACCGTTTTCTGAATTGCTAGCGGTGCAATTGACTCTGGTAAGGGTATATTTGCCACTGGATAACTTAGCTGAGATTCTCCTGTGGGGGGATTTTTCACTAAATTGAACAATTCCAAATCAAGCCTGATCGATGGTTCAGGGGTTGATATGCTTGGGGTGTGAGTATCATGACTAGATGAAGTTGTCTTAGTCACTACTAACAATTGTGTGACATCTGCTGTAATTGTGAAAGACTGGCTAGCTAAAAGTGTCATTTCCTCAGCAGTTAAGATACAGCCATATAAACTAATATCTGCCAAAATTAGTTTTGATTCACACTCAGCCGGAATATCAATTGCAGAGCGCAGAGTAAATGGTAGGGTTTGCTCTCCTAAAGATTGGCGGATCTGGGTCAAAACTGCCAAACTTTCAGGCGATCGCAGTTCAATTCTCAATTCCAAATTATAGAGATTTTCTGGCTGGAAGTTTCTATCTGTCTGGTAATTTTCTCCTAACTGTACATTCCCATAAATAGTCAGTACATGACCCCAACGAGTAATATAAGTTTCTCGGTCTAAGGTCAATACTAAAGGACATTGTGACTGTTGTCGGGGGGATTCCTCAACTTTTTCCTCTGGGATTAGGGCATCAGAGGTTGGTAAAGCTAAATCAATTAAATTTTGTAAAATTTGTTCGGCTGTTTCACCTTTTACCCACACTGGGCTAACAGGCTCATCATTCAACCGTTCTTGATCTATATCTGTAGCTAAAAATTGGTTCTGGTTAGTAATTGCTAGTTCTGTAAACCCATCAGATACCAAACCACTCTCAGATGGATAATTAAATGATTCTGGTTTGGGATCAACACCTGCCTCGTCTACTTCCTGAGACAATACTTGTAAATAAACACCATATTGCCAGGGTTGCCCTAACATATCTGACATCAAATCCCCAGAACAGCGTAATTCCCAAATCCCCGGTTTCAGGTAAGTAAAAGGAATCACAGCCATTAAGCCATCCGCGTTAGTACGACGTACCCGCTTTTGGATGCGTCGTTTTGGTGGTGTTTCTTGAGGGGAAAAGTGAGTGACACGCACTTCCACATCCTTATCAGGAAGTTGTGAGAGAGCTAAAACTCTATACCGACCTTCCCTAATCTCTGTGCTTGGCGATTCTAGAGATTGCCAGGAGCGATCGCCCTGTTTCTGAATCAGAAATTGCCAGTGTTCCATTTTAAGTGATGCCCAGACCGAAGAGCAGCTGAGAAATTTTTTGCATTATATTGCTAGCAAGTTTACCTCAGCAATCTGTAATTGCATCACTGAAATGTAATTTTTTGATTCAGATAGCAATAGTAATTTTTGACACTCCCCACGCCTTTAGGCTGGGGAGTGTCAACAAACCCTTAACTACTATACTTATTTTGGTAGTAAGCCAATATTTGCTGCACACGTTGCCGACTCTCAAAATTAGAGTTTGCTGTCCAAGAAATATACAAGCCTGCAATTTGGCTTTGATGATAGTCAAACTGTCCAGAAGACTGAGGAATTAAATCCACTTCTACCCCTGAAACTTGACGCAGATGCGCTGCTATCTCTCGATATACTGCTAATGGTAAACCAGCAAACTCAACTTTTTCTTTAGTCTCCATTCGGATCAAACTCCAACACTATCAGTATTTGAGGTAGGTGTTGTCATAGAAACAGGATTGGTGGCGGCGGGGGTTGTACCTGTTGGTGCTTCGCCTACTGTTCTTGCTACCTCAATACCGTATTGTTCCAGAATTACAATCGGATTGGAACCTTGATTCATTTCAATTCGTTTCACCAAAACACCATTTGCCAGTCGCTGTCCTGCTTCCACATAACGACTTGATAATTCATTTGGTATTTTGATAATTGCTTGAGGTACTTTACCAACGATAACTACCCCTGTCACCATCACTGCTTTTGCTAAATCAGGCTGTGCTGGTGGGGGCAAAACTGACACCAAAGTGGGATTAGGAACTACCGGAGGTAAAACTTTAGGTAACACTGGAGTTAAGCTAGGTGGCTTAACTACCCGGACTGTGTTGTTTTGAGTTGGAGTAGTTTTGTTGGTGGTGGTGTTTCCCTTCTCTGGTTTCTTAGCAATTGGTAAAGGGGGTAAAGAAGGAACTGGTTTAGTAGTAGTATTCTGTGACATTTCTGGGACTGGTTGCCCGACAATTTGGGCAAATGGGTCAATTCGCCCTTTAGTAACTAAAGTTATGCGTTCTGTGGCATTAGTAGGTTGAATTAAGTTAGAAGCTGTCCCTGTGAGTTTTGTAGTTTGTTGACTAGACACTACAGGATTATTAAAAGATTGAGTTGCTGGTGATGGTGATTTGGCAACAGGTGTTGCATTGGGGGTAGGATTAACAGCTTGTGGTGTATCTTCTGAAGCGCATCCAGCGATCGCTACAGTCACTATAGCTGCAACTAAAATTTTTGATGTTCTGCCCATTAGCCGTTCTCAAACGCTATAGGAAATGATTAATCGAAATCCACCTTGCTGAGAATACCAGCAAAGTGTTGTTCTCTTTATAACCTAATTTTTTCTATTTCAGCAGTTGTTTTTAGCACAAAAATTACAGTATAAATACAGTTGACTTATTCATGATTTAATCGTCACCTGTACACATGAGATGTTTCAATAAGTCCAACCCTTTCTTTACTCTCCGGGAAACAGTAACTACGCTAATCCCTAAGTGTTCTGCTACTTGTTTCTGTGTCAAATCGTGTAGAAACACGCACTCTAAAACTTCACGGGTGCGTTGTTCTAACTGGAATAATGCTTGTTGTAAGCGAATCTGATCTTCTTGCGCTAATTGAAAACTACGATACTGGTGATCTGGGACTAACTCTCCCAGACTAGTAGATCCTTCCTCTCCATCTTGTACAGGAACATCTAAACTCAAAGGCGCACGATTTACCCAAGCTAATTTGATTTCTTGCCATTCCTCTGGCGAAATTTCTAGTGCTGTTGCCAATTCTGAGTCGGTAGGTTGGCGATTGTATTTTACACGCAAAGAACGAGAAACCCCTATTGCCCGTTGTTGTATTGCTAGGTAGCGTCTGGGAATCCTGACTGTCACACCTTTATCTCGAAGATAGTGTTGAATTTCACCTCGGATGTAGGGAATAGCAAAGGAACTAAAAGCATGGCCTTTGGTTAATTCAAATCTTTCGATCGCTCGAATTAAACCCAAGCAACCAACCTGAACTAAATCATCATAGTTTTCATGACATTGATTGATCCAGTAGTGAGCTTCTTTTCTCACCAAACCGAAATTTAGTTTTACAAGTTGATTGCGAACAGTTTCTGAGCGAGATAGCTGATATTCTCGCAACAACTGCCAAATTTCGTACTTTAATTCATTGGTAGTTGAGGTAGGCATAGCACCGCGTTTATTTAATTAATAAACAATCAATTACTCTCTTTTAAACAAGGCAGGCTATAGTCACACGATATTCAAATAGATATCGTGCTAAATAACCCAGCCAAATTTCTAGTCAATGACAGTTTCTATGAGTGAAATACTAAGTAACTGACAATCGAGCTAAATTTAAATGAGCAAAAATATTTTGGTTTTTATGTATTGTTTTTTTGTTTTCTATAGCTTTATTGAGCTACATAGAGACAAAATATATAATTTTTGGTTAAATATAAAACCGAAATTGTACTTAATTTATTGAATCTATAATAAGTTTGAATATTCGATATATTTGAGTAGGTTACTGATGCTTAATTATCAGTGAGGCTACTAGCGTAATCAACTGTAATTTATATCTTCTTTAAAGTAGAGTGTGTAATCATAGTGGATCAACAGTTTTATGAATATAATTGGTCAGGCAACCAGAGTATTCACTGCCACTGAGAGATTAATAATAATTACTGATGAATTAAGAAAAATTTACTTTTCCTTGTCTTGGCTGAGATATCGTTATTGAACTGGAAGCCCCTAAATTTGCCTATAGTAGTCAAAACTTTAATAAAAAAGGGTTGTTCACCCTTTTAAAATCATTAATTTTGTTGTGATTTACCCCCAAAAAACAGGGGGTAAACGTTTAACAAGTTTTAAGCATCAACAGCATTGAAGGTAGCCCAAAAGATAAATTATTCCACTTAAAGTGGTTGACTGTTAACGGTGAAGATTCAACCCTCCGGGTTCAGCAGTAACGCTCGTTCGCCCTTGGAGTGCCGTAGGCAAGACTCGCTCACCCTGCGCTAACGGACTCAACGGAAACCCCCAACACTGGGAATGTCTCACAGTCAACAGTTAACAATAGCAATGGAATATTTTTTACTTGGAAGTCCCTTAGCCACGATTGGGTTCAACCCTAGCGTAAAATAGACCACGAACCTTAACTTCTTTAGGTTCAGCCGCACCTAAATCAGTATCAGAGGGCTGTTCACTCTCGAAAGTACCAGCAATTTCACCACTAGAACTATCTACTTTAGCTACTTGTAGAGAAATTTTACCTTTGAGAATTTGAGCGCGCTTGACATTAGCACGGGTGAGTTCTTCATCATCAGCTTGAGCGGGTAAAGCTACAGCATTGTCATAACCAGTGACGATACCGCGACCTTTAGGATCGAGGAAAGCTGCACCACGATAGGAAGGCACTTTAAAACTTCCTTCAAAGTCTGTGGAAGTATTGACGCTGGTTAAACCAGGTTGAGTTTGAGCAACTAAGTTTTTAATAGTGAACAGAAATGGTACTCGTTCACCACCAGGGAGTTGCACAGTGATGGCTTGGAAGTCAAGTCCATCTTTTTCCACAAAAGTCAAGCTGTTATCAGGGTTGATATTGAGATCGCCAGAAACTTGATCAATGGTGGAAGTATATCTAGTCAACAATTTGCCAGCTACAAATTCTGCTTTTTGGCGTTTATTAGCAGGCTCTTCTTTGACAAAGAAATTGGTGGGTTCTAAGCAGAGTTCTTTAATGGCGTAGGACTGACTAGAATCCAGGGGAATTGAGCCACGGCTTGTTTCTGCTAGTTGGGGGCATTTGTTAGCCAAGCCAGTGCCTCGAATTTGTTCGTAAGTGAGTATATCCCCACTGCTAGCAGCAGGAGCATCACTACAAGCAGTCAGTAGTCCTAAGCACACAGCTAAGAATGCAACAATTAAAGCGCGATACCTCATGGTCAACCTCAATGTCAAAAATTAGTATCTAAAGGGTTTGGGCGCATGAATGAGTACACCTTCAGATCGGCATAAGTGCTTGAAGAACGCGAAGATTGGCTTTTGCTTCGCATTTTGCAAATACTCTAGGTATTTGCAGTGTCGCCCAAGTCGTTCTGTAGTATGTATGTATTTTCACTACATACAGCCCATTGCTTTAATAAAGTAAATCAGCCAGATCATACGATTTTTTTTAACTCAAAATCAAAGCACTCTGATCTCAATTAAGCAGCTTTGATCCCATTGAGCTACTATCAGGGACTTCTGACACGTTAATGCTCATCGATTGAAAGCTAATAATCTTGGGTAAATTTGAGTAGACTAGATTGTAATGGAGAGGGTTGAATGAGCCAAAATAGTAGTTATGAATCAGGGCAATTGACGGAACAGTTGCAAAAGATTGCGGCTGTAGTGCATGATGTAGCCCAAAGTTGTCAAGGAGATGTAACGGCTCTGTTAAAGTTGTTGCGCCAGTTGGAGCAGTTACATCGAGAGATCCGGGATAGTTCCTTTCAAGAGAGTTTGCCTAATAACCGTCAACGACTATACGCCCTACTGAAAGATATTGAGTCTGAAGGGGGTTGGCCTTATATCGAACGTATGAGGCTGCAAGCTTTTATGACAAATTTGTCACAAGAGGAAAGTAATACAAACGGGGACTTGGAAAACATCGATGAGATGCTCAGTAGCGATCGCATCTCACCTTAATTGCATCAGCTAAATTCTACGGCTGTTGGCTGTAATCTTGACACAGTGAGCGATCGCTAGCTCGTACATTTTTGTTGTGTGCGAGGTAATCACTCACCCAATTACAACCACGATTGAGTAAATCATCGATATGCAAGTTCCACAGAATAATCGTGTTGTCGTCACTAGCCGATGCTAAAGTTTGGCCATCAGGGCTGAAACTGACACTGAACACCGGAGATTGATGCCCGTTGAGGGTTTTAATTAATTTGCCCTCACGGCTCCACAACTTGACTGTGCTGTCCCAATTAGCGGAGGCAAGGATTTCACCGTTGGGACTAAAGGTCACAGCATTAACGCTGTCGCTGTACCCCTTTAATAAGGTTTGTAATAAAGTTCCATCACGTCGCCAAAGGCGTATTGTATTGTCCCAACTCGCAGAAGCTAGCAATTGATCCTTGGGACTGAAACTCACCCCTAGCACCCAACTCTCATGGGGGGTAAAGGTTTTAATTAAAGTTCCATCCCGTCGCCAAAGTTTGATGGTTTTGTCGTCGCTAGCAGAAGCTATGACTTGACCATCTGGACTGAAACTTACACTATTGACCCGCGCCTGATGCCCTTCTAGGGTTTTGAGCAAACTACCGTTACGATTCCAGAGTTTGACGGTTTTGTCCCTACTAGCTGACACTAATAACTCACCATCAGGGCTAAAATTGACACTGATTACGCCATCACTGTGTCCTGGGAGAGTTTTGAGTAAAGTGC
>JBODRP010000293.1:0-6930 GCA_050633005.1 Trichormus sp.
TTTTTCTCCCCCTGCTCCCCCTGCTCCCCCTGCTCCTCATCTCCCTTGTCCCCCTTGTCTCCCCTGCCCCCTGCCCCCCTGCCCCCCTACACCCCTGATAAAATCAACATATATCTTGCGAAGGAATCAATCCTATGGAATATTCCATTGCTCTGCCCCAACTGCCAACAGCCGCAGAACTGCCCGACTCTGACGATACGCCTGTGGATAACGAACTACAAAATCTCATTCCTAACTTACTGTTGGCTATTTTATCGGCGGTTTGGAGCGATCGCCAAGATTGGTTTTTTGGGGTAGACATGGGTATCTACTACCTGCCGACTGCACCCCGAAAATCCATTGTCCCCGATGGGTTTTTGAGCTTGGGTGTAGAACGACGGCGACAACAAAGAGGTAGACTCAGTTATGTCTTATGGGAAGAAAATTGGATTCCGCCTATTTTAGTTGTTGAAGTCGTTTCTCAAACCTATGGTGGAGAATACGACACCAAAATGAGCAAATATCTGGATTTGGGCGTATTATATTACGTCATCTATAATCCCGACCATTGGCAGCGAGATGATCACGCGCCATTTGAAGTTTATAAACAAATTAACGATGAGTTTATTTTGCAATCCCAAGAACGCTTTTGGATACCAGAATTGCAACTAGGAATTGGGGAGGATACGGGTATCTACGGAGGCTGGGAGAGGAAATGGTTGTTTTGGTTTAATCAGGATGGTGAACGATTCCCCTCCCCTGATGAGCGAGTAGAACAAGCTCAACAACAAGCTCAACAAGCTCAACAAGAACTGGAAGACTTACGAAATAGACTCAAACAGCGCGGTATCGATCCCGATAGTTTTTAGCGAAGAGGGCAGGGGGCAGGGGAGGCAGGGGAGGCAGGGGAGGCAGGGGAGGCAGGGGAGCAGAGGGGCAGGGGAGCAGAGGGGCAGGGGAGCAGAGGCAGAAAAACTCTTGAATTTTGAATTTTGAATTTTGAATTTTGAATTTTTCTGCCCAATCCCCTAACTCTGCATTACAGCATCGAAAAGCACATCAGCACCAAAGCGGACGACATCAGTACAGGGTAAACCGGTTTGGGCTGTGGTTTGTGCGATCGCATCTTTGGCGGCAAAATCATCTAAATGGGCTGTGTTTAAGGCTATACCCACTACAGGCACTTTCCCAAATGCACCGCCTGCACTGGCTACTGTTTCATACAGGTGAATTACCTCTGGTAAAGGGGGGATGGGTACATGGGGATTATTGCGGTTATGAGTTTGCCCAGCTTTATGTACTAAAACTAATTGAGTGGGTTGAGAACCACGAATTAGGGGTAAAGTTGCCGTTGAACCAGGATGTAATAAAGAACCTTGTCCTTCTATATAGAGGATGTCGTAGTTTTTTCCGTAGCGCATCACCATCTGTTCTACTGCACCAGCCGCAAAATCTACCCTGACAGCATCCAAGGCTACACCGTCCCCTTCTAACATCACACCAGTTTGTCCGGTAGCCAAAAACTTGGAACGCCAACCCCGAAGCTTTGATAACCAATGTAATTCTAGGCTGGTGGACATTTTACCAATGGCCATATCAGTTCCCACCGTTAACACTCGCCGACAGGGAAGATTGCGCGCTACACCACTGGCAATATCTAAATTAGCTGGCTCTTTTCGCACATCCCAAATTAACTGTCCCGGTTTGAGGAGTGCATTTAAATCAGCCATATTCGCCAAGGGTGTATGCAACCCATTCACCAGTGACATCCCAGCTTCTAAAGCTGTTTTAATTTCTATCCAGTAATCATCAGGGACACTACCACCCTTGGGAGCAATGCCAATCACTAAGATTTGCGGCTGATATTGCAAAGCTGCTGCTACCGATGCCACAATGGGGACATCTCGGTTAATACCTGTAATTTCTCTTAAAGATTTCCCTGGACACTCCTTGTCTATAACAGCAACAATTGGGGCTTCACTGTAGCGTAAAAGTGCTAGCCCAGTTTTGCCGATAGCCCCTTGAGTTCCTTCATGTAATAGAATAGCGACTTTTTGATTAAGCGGCAGACGCACTATATTTTACCCCCAACCCTGGTAAATCGTTTGGTAATACTCTCCCTTCCTGCACAACTGCACCGATGAAGGGATCATCACTTAAATTTAAGTGACTATCTAAATCTAAATAATCAGCTAGTGGCGATAGTTGTGCAGCTGCGGTATTCGATAGGGAACTGTCAGAATAGCAGCCAAACATCACTTGCAACCCATATGCACGGGCGGTATGTACCATCCGCATAGCCTCCGTTAAACCCCCAGATTTCATCAATTTAATATTGATGCCATCTACATAGTTAGCTAATTGGGGAATATTGGAGCTATTAAAGCAGCTTTCATCTACAAAAATCGGTAAAGGTGATTTTTCTTTGAGCTTGAGTAAATCAATTTCCTCTCCCCGGCGTAGTGGCTGTTCTACATACTTTATACCTAAATCCGCCAACCAATTACACATCTCAATGGCATCTGGTAGACTCCAACCCCCATTAGCATCCACAAAAAATTCTTGGTTTGGTGCTTCTTGTTGCACAGCCAAAAGCATTTGCCGATCTGCTTCTATCCCCTCTGGAGAGCCTAACTTGACTTTAAATAAACGCACATCGGTAAATTCTAACCAATCCCTAGCCCTGGCTTGAGCAGCTGCGGGTGAACTAATGCCAATGGTAACGGAAGTAGGGACTATGGCGTTGCGATTCAGTCCCCAAATTTGCCACAGGGGTAATCCTACAGACTTACCTAGCCAGTCATACAATGCCATATCAACTGCCGCCCTAGCCGCCGAGGGAACTTGATATTGGTTGAAAACTTGCTCAATTTCCTGCCTCTGTAACGGGTGAAAGGCTTGCAAAACTGGCGCGAGTTGTTCTATGGCGTTCTTAATAGTATCCGTTGATTGTGCATGATTGCCCACACCAAAAGGCGATGCTTCACCCCAACCTGCAATATTTTCTTCAGATGCGTTAGAACTGACAATTTTCACCCAGACATTAGTTGTTTTTGCTGTTGTGCCGCGACTAATAGTTAAGGGGAATCGCTTGTTAACCGTAAATAGATGAACTTCTATCTGCATAACTATGCTCAACTATGGTGAGAGCAAAAATAGTCTAACAGGACTTACGCCAGTGTCACAATTGATCGTTGATGGGTGACGCTATAAGTCTCATGACTACGTTCACATACTTTAAGAGCGTCACACATCCTACATCAACAATATGCCAGTTGCGTAAGTCCTATCTAAGTGCAAATTTTAGCTGATTGGGGGTATAAGTTATAGTTTTTTAGATTGATTATTTATAGCTAAAATATGAAATAATCCCTCGTAAAGTCAAGAATGTATGAGCCAATTACAAAAATGGCAAATATTAAACTCGAAAATGGTTTTAGATCATCCTTGGTGTCAAGTTAGACAAGATGAGATTCAATTACCTAATGGTAAGATCATAGATGATTATTTTGTGAATATTAGACCAGATATTGTATTGGTTCTTCCTATTACTGCAAGTAAAGAAATTATATTTGTGCGGCAGTATAGACATGGAGTGGAGAATTTTTTTATCGAACTACCAGCCGGGAGATTTGATCCAAAAAAAGAAACTCCTGAAGATGCAGGTATGAGAGAACTAGAGGAAGAAACAGGTTATGTAGCTCAACAATTAAAAAGAATTGCTACATTATATGACAATCCTAGTAAAGATAATAATCAAATTCATTTATTTTTAGCAGAAAATGTCACCAAAGTTAGCGAACAAAACTTAGATATTACAGAAGAAATAGAAGTAATTTTAATTCCTGCGGATTCAGTATTAGAAAAAATAGCTCAAGGGGAAATTTCAGTGGCAGGAACGATTGCAGGGTTGTTGTTAGGATTAAATTTGATCACTGACATCTAATGTCAACTCAAGTCTTGCGAATACCTAGATATTTGTAGGGGCGGGTTCACCGAGATCAAAACTTAATCATTAACGATGTTTGTTAACCCGCCCCTACTATTTATTGGATAGGCGGTTTTCCTAATTCACATCAAGCGTAACTGATTAAGCAATAGAGCCTCTTTTCCGGGCTTCCTTGTAAGAAGTACCGACATTTCTCAAGCCGGCTTTAATCATTTGTTTTTCTAACAAGGCAAAGAAACGGGTTCTGTCGCCACCTCTAACTACAGCTTGGTTGTGGGCTTCTGCGATCGCCACAGGATAACCATACCCTTTTTGTACCTGTGCTAGCATCAGTCCCAAAGCTTGGTCAAACATGGCTGTATTTTCAGCTACCCATGCAGGGACTTCGATCCGCGCAATTTCTGTGCCAACATGAGCGTAACAAAAATAAATAGTTTGATCTTCGTAAAGTTCCAGGATGCGGTTATTGCTGCGCCACAGTGGCCCCCGTTGCCCTGGTGTGAGTTGAGTAGTCCATAATGCCGTATCTCGTAACGGTTCAAAGATTTTGCAAGGAACTTTTTCTAATTGATTGGGGCAATAACTGACACAATCTGGTGCAGGATGGGGACAAGCCAATAAACGTAAAAAATTTACCCCTTCCACATTTCGAGAAGCACTCAGATAACCCATCAGAGGAATTTCAGCCCCACGCATTTGCTGCCAAGCTTCTAGGATGGGGGGTAAAATGCGATCGCGTGCATCTATCGGTAACTGTTCCAAAAACCAGTAAATTAACGAACCATCCACCATCGCTAAAGCAGGTATCTTTTCGGAGGAAGGAGAAGCATTAACTTCCCTTGTTCCCTGTGCTTTTGACTTTTGACTCTCGACTTGATTTGTCACTGCTGCCATTGCCAACTCAGCCAAAACCGTTGCTTCGCTAGCAGTGCGGCGGTAACTCATCCATTCTTCAGTTTTAATTCCCCACTGACGGGACATATATAAATCTTCTGGACGGTAAAACACCTCTGGTAAACTATCCATAATCGGATAGCGATTTTGTCCGTAGTGTAGGACTACCCTACCGATATTTAACAGATAACAGTAAGCAATTTCGTGATGATTGGGGGCGATTTGTGAACCATCGGTAGCAATAACAGTGTGTACCTTCGGCGGAACAGGAATATCTATGCGAGTATTTAGCGGCTCAAGGGGTGTAGCATTAGCAAAGAGAATGCGATCGCGCCATTTTTCCTGACGCTCCATCACCTCTTGTTGACACTCATAAGCTTTTTGCAGATGCTGTTGCGCCAACTCCAAACGCTGACGACTAGCCAGAGCCTCTTGACTAAGATGCTGACTTAAACCCTGCATTTGTCGCGCTAACTTTGTTAAATCAAGCATAATAGTTATGACTACTGACTGTTGACTGAAAATTGGGGATAAAAAAGTCAAAAGTCAAAAATTCTTTGATTTTGAATTTTGAATTTTGAATTTTGAATTTGTTTGCCCCTACACCCACCCTGAAAAATCCTTAGCAAATTGAGACAGAGATAATAACTGAACTCGTGGATTATTTTGGGCGGCTTTTCTTTCTGGTTGCGTATTATAACCCCAATCTGCGAGAAAAAGTTTCACATCTTTGAGGTCTGTTTGCTCTTCGACTAACTCTAATGTCTTGAGTCTGTCTTCTATAAACCATAAATTACCGGGTTTAATATCTGCACCTGCAATCAATTCCCGTAGGGTTTCATATTTAGGACGTTTGACTTCTTTACCGAAAATCGCTGTTGGCGGCAAGTTTACGCCTTCGCGCTGTAATAACTGCTGTACAAATCGTCCTTCTTTGGTGGTGACGATATATAACTTTACTTCACTATTAATAGTCAACTTCAGTTTTTCCACCACACCCGGATAAAATTTATGCAGACTTAGCCAGCCGTCTAAATCTGTAGCAATCCATTCATCCCGTAAACTATCTAGTTTGATGGCAATTTCTTTAGACTGTAATTTGTCCGTTGCTAAAATCTGTGGGGTAATATGCGCCCATTCTTGAAGAATCTTATCTTCTGGAATTTCATCTATCAGAGCTTTAATTAATACTGGCATTTCCCAACCTGTCTCAATTACAGGCCGGAGACGATAGAATCTTAAAGCTAAATCATCTGGTGGTGTATCGTTATCAGGCAACCAAATTTGACAGTAAGCACGCCATGCTACCTCAAAATATTCAATTAGTCCATCACAAATCACACCATCAAAGTCTAAAGCTAAAATTATCGGACTAGTTGCTGTCATGGTTTTGAGGGTTAAAACTGCTGTTGTCAGCTTAACGGATGCTATCTAGATTTTTTGTATAAAAATATCTTAATTTGGTAAGGAAATTATAAATCATGTTTAAATATTTTCATGTAACTGACACACTCGCAACCAACACAAAGGCTTGGCGTTAACTCTTCATATTTACAATGATAAAAATATATAATTGCTAGATCAGTCCTGTTTAATTATTCTGATGAATGTGGTAGCTTGGCTAACCTGATTGCGATACATATTTGCATAAATTATAGTAGATTTGAGAAATTATAATTTATATAAATTAATATGCGATCGCAAGAAGAACCAAAGTTACTCTCTGATTTTATTCAAGATTGCGGGCAGTTCCAATCAGTAGGACAGGGTAAATAAATAAGTAATAAGTAATAAGTAATGAGTAATGAGTGATGAGTGATGAGTGATGAGTGATGAGCGGCTCTTTCGTGTGTATTATGCTAAATTTTAAACTTTAATTAGGGATTAGCCTTTAAAATCAAGGATTTCAGGTAGTTACAACCTAGATTTTCTGCCAAAATCTAAAACGTCAAGATTAAAAGCTGTCTTTTTGCCCAGCAAGGGATGTGAGCTAATTCATAGACGTTTTTAGCATAACAAGTAATGAAGAAACTCATGAGTAATGAGTAATAGGATTTACTCATTACTCATTACTCATTACTCATTACTCATTACTCATTACTCATTAC
>JBODRP010000294.1:0-6916 GCA_050633005.1 Trichormus sp.
AAGGTATCAGTGAACTAATCGATGCCTTCGCCCAAATAGCCGCCGAATTTCCCGAAGCACATCTGTATATAGTAGGAAACGGGCCAGATAGGCAAATTTTCTCCCAAAAAGCCCAAAATACACCTTGCAAAGATCGCATTCATTTTGAAGGGTTTCAACAAGAACCACAACGTTATCTATTAGCAGCTGATATCTTCGTTCTCGCTTCCCATCGTGATCCTTCCCCGCTAGTCATTCCAGAAGCCAGAGAAGCCGGCTGTGCTATTGTTGCCACCAACGTAGATGGCATTCCTGAAGCGTTAGAAGGTGGACAAGCAGGTATACTAGTTCCACCTAAAGATCGTCAAGCTATAGCCGAAGCCTTAGCAAACTTACTCAGAAATCCTCACATACTATACCAGTGGAAACAGCAAGCACAACAAAACTTAGAATGGCTCACCGTTGGGCGAGTGCATCAAGAAACTTTAGTAGTATATGGTGAATTAATTGCTAAAAACTCTCAAGAAACAGGGGTGTAGGGGCTTTAAGGACTTATGCAAGTGTCACAATTGATGCTTGGTGCGTGATACCAATTCTCTATGAAGTTGCGCCGAATAAATGATGTAGAGACGTTGCGTGCAACGTCTCTACAGTAAAGAATAAAGTGTATCTTGATCAAGAAACGGTATGACGCTATAAGTCTCGTAACTATGTTCACATACTTTCGCAGCGTCACACACTCTACATCTATATCTTGATTTTTGTTTAAGATATTTGTATGGCCGGGTTCACGGAGATCAAAAGTTAATCATGAATGATGTTTGTTAACCCGCCCCTACTATTTATT
Organism: Trichormus sp.; assembly: GCA_050633005.1. Classification (GTDB taxonomy): domain Bacteria; phylum Cyanobacteriota; class Cyanobacteriia; order Cyanobacteriales; family Nostocaceae; genus Trichormus. The sequence goes on from JBODRP010000294.1 coordinate 827, forward strand.
GGATAGGCGGTTTTCCTAATTCACATCAGACGTAATTACGAATTACGTAGCTTGCTTCCGCGTAGCGGTATTACGAATTACGAATTAATTAAATCCAATTACCAACTAACACATAGGCAGCCCAATAACTAGGGCGACTGTAATTAGGATAATTTGTTAATAGTTTGACTTGAGCGCGACGTAAAGCTTCAGCTTTAGTGACTTTACTATTGATTAACTCACTATAAAATTCACCAATTAAGATAGCAGTAGATTGATCATTAATATGCCAGAGGGAAGCGAGTGTGCTACGTGCGCCTGCTTTGACTGCTGCACCTGCTAACCCTAATGTAGCATGATTGTCACCTGTAGCAGTTTGGCAGGCACTTAAAACTAATAATTCTAAAATTTGTGTGTTAGTTTCACTTTGAGAGCGCAGTAAGTTATCGAATTGTAAAACGTTAATAGAACCATCACTGGCTAAAATAAAAGTATCTTCTGGACGAGAACTAAATTGGCCGTGAGTTGCCAAATGTAAGACATTAAAAGGAACAGTATTAACGTTTTTTTCGAGAGTGGTACTGGTAAAATCTTGATTTAATAATTTTTTGGTAGATGCTCCTGTTTGAGCTATCAAGTCAAATTCTAACTTGATTCCTGGTAAGGGTGGAAATGTGGGAAATTGCGGTGGTGGTTCTACTAAACCAGCAGCCAGAACATTCACAGGTTTTTCTGCTAAAGGTTTGGGTGCTAATAGCTGAAGCCCTAAACTTAAAGCCACAGCATATTTTTCCACTAAATATTTTTCACCGTCGTATAAGGCGGCTAGGGGTATATTTCTGAATGCTCCATCTAATACGAATACTAGAGTATTAACTTGACTGGTGGCTAAATCAGAGGCAATCGGTTGAATTAACCAGTTATAGACTTCTTGTGATAGGGTTTGGACTTCCTCTGTTCTATCCGGTTCTAAAATATATTCTTGTAGTTGTGCCAAAGTACGCTCAACTTCTGCCTGGGATTTGTTAATTGTAAAATGGCGCAGTGGTTGCTGAGGAATTTTTACCATTACTTGTAATCTTTCTGGGAGAATAATGGGATAAAGTATGGCAGTGTTGGGATTATCTTGATCTACTATTTGATCTAAAATTACTCTCTGCCCTTGTAAACAGGCTTCCCGCAAAAAGTTATCTAGTTCTGCTAACTGTAATGCCTCGATGCGGTTTCTGGCTTTCTCTAATGTGGAAATATCAGGTTTTTCTCCAGAGTTTTCTAGTAGTAAAGCCACCGACTCACGATAAACTGGCTCGACATTATCGCGGAAATTAAACTGAATATCTTGATTAACTGCTGCTAAATCAGTACGCAATGAATGTAATGTTTCTATAGTTGCGTCATAAGCTGCGATCGCTCCTGTAAAATTACCTTGGGCTTTTAATAATCTACCCATCTGCCATTGCCATAAATAACTTATTTCCGGCGCGTTGCTGGTTTGTGCCAATATCAAAGCCTGTTGTGTCAGGTTAATAGCTTCAGGAATTTGTTGTGTTTTTTCATACAGGCTACCGAGATTACCCAAAGCATAGGCTTCGGCGCGGATATCTTCTATACTCCGGGCTTGTTGTACAACTGTAGCCAGGAGTTGAGCAATTTGTGATGTGGGCGTATTCAAACTACCTAAACTGTGTGCCAAGTTAATGCGGGCATAAATTGAAGGGCGCGACGGTGGCAGTTGTGAGAGTAAAGATTCAATTTCAGTGATTAAAACTTGTGCAGATGTAAGTTGTTTTTCCGCAATTAATAAATTGAGATGATTAAGTCTAGCTTTAACTTTTGTTAGGGGTGAAGGTGAGATATTAAATACTTGTTGATAAAATGCGATCGCCTGAGATTGTTTTTGTTGGATGCGAGCGTTATTACCTAAACTGAGGAGAGTTAAAGCAATATTCTCTGGAGATTTTAGCCGTTGATAAATTGCTAAACTTGCTTCTAAAGCTAGACGAGATTTTTCTAATTCTCCCACATTTTCCCAAGTATCTCCCAAAGACAGTAAAACATCTGCCTTGGCTAAAGAATCATCTTGAGATTTGAGAGATTGATTTACCTGTTCTAATTGCTTAATAGCTTGCTGATTAAAACCTTGATGGCGTAATGCTTGAGCTTGATAAAGTCTTGCCAGTGCAATACCATTGTTATCGCCTAGCTCAGTATAAATATCTTCAGTCTGTTTCCAAGTGATTAGAGCTAATTCTGGCTTACCTGTCAATAGTTGTAAGCGTCCTTGAATATCTAGAGTTTGTGCTAAAACTTCTAAATTCCGACTTTGATTTTTTTGTAACTCCAAGCTTTTAGTAATAGCTAATTGTGCTTGCTTCCAATCACCAAGTTGTTGATAAGCCAATGATAAATTACTCAAAGCTACAGCTTGTTTTAAACTATCTCTCTGTTGTTCATAGGCTTGAGATGCTTGCTGTAATATTTGCACAGCCTCAGCAAATCTACCACTTTCATATAATTTTTGACTCTCAACAATATTTGATGGTGAATTTTGATTGATGATTGTCTTTTGAGGAATATTTGCAAAAACTGGAGTTACAAAAACAGATATTAATATAGTTAGTAAAACCGACAACCAAAAATTAAAAAATTTCTTCTTCATCTTTTCAAGACTGATTTTGAATTGAAAGTCCAGATTAATAGGCTATTCCAGAAGCATACTATAGCAATTCCTAAACAAGTGAGGTACAGAGTTATTTTTTTAAACGCAGAGGGCCGCGGAGAAAAGCGCAGAGGGGCGCGGAGGATTTTTACTTAGTACCTTAGTGGATTGGGAAACGCTATATCTATAGGAATGCGGTTTCATTATCTAAAAAAATCTCAATATATGTAGTAAAATAACACAGCTAAGGGGCTTCCACATAAAAAAATATCCAAACTGTAAAGTTAAAAATTATGAACCGCCCACGAATTATTCAACCAGGACAAAGCTATACTTTCAGTAAATATTTTGACTTACCATTTTCTCCAGAAGATATACTGGCTGAACTCGGTTGTACTTATGAGCGTGAACGCTTACCATTACCAAAAACAGAAGTAGTAGCTAATAAAACTGAGCAATTGCAGCAAGTAATTGAACGCAATCTTCGACGAGTCAAGTTACTAAGCGAAGATGCTCGCAAACAAGCAATAATTGCACCTATATTATTAGAAGTATGTGAAATAGCTCAAACCCAGTTAAATATTGAGTATGCAATCAATGTTAGTGATCAACTAAAAGGCAACTTAGGTTACTACATTGATAAAGGTAAAGGTTTGTTAATGATTGAAGCAAAACAAGCAGATTTAAGCAGGGTATTTACACAATTATCAGTAGAATTAATTGCCCTTGATCAATGGATTAATTCAGATAAATCTCTTCTTTATGGAGCAGTAACTACTGGTGAAGATTGGCGATTTGCTAAATATAATCGTCAAGAAAAACACATAACCGAAGATTTAAAGTTATATCGAGTACCTGAAGAATTACCAGAGTTAATAGAAATTTTGGTTGGCATATTGAGTAATTAAGAAACTTCCAGAATTGTGGCGTTGCTGATTAGTGGGATGATTTTTGTCTCACGCATACCGCTAAACCGGAACTCGTAGAGTAGGCGCAAAGACGCAAAGAATCAATCTTTTGCTTTGCACAAAAGCCTCACTGCATCCCGCATTTATGCAACGCCAGAATTGTTATCTAAAAACGCAAAATTTCGCGCTCATAGTCTAGCGGTAAAGGTGTAACCTCCCAAACTAAACCTTCACAGGCTTCTAACATCACTTCTACAGATAATTCTTCTCTAGGACTTGTCGCCGTATCTTCATTGTGAGGAAATGGTTGTAAGTCTTCTGTGAGTAGTCTGAGTTGAAAGCCTACAGGAATAAGATTGTCTGAATTTGTCGGGTGTAATTCAAATCGCCAAATGTTCTCTGCTGTGTTTCCTTTAGGAAAAACTCGTAACTCATACGTATTACCAGCTACTCGTATTTTTCGAGATAAACCTAAAGTAGAAACTTGGCTTTCTATACTCCTCATCCCTGAAGACGCAGTTAAAAACTGTCTTCTTTCCCAACCTAATTGTTGAGCAAAATTTGCTACACCTGCTTGTAACCATTGCCCTACGGATGCTGATTGTACAATTCCTTGACGCAATTCATACAAACGTTGTCGCCAACCGCCATGAGTGATTAATGCTCCCCAAAGTTGAAAGGGAACTTCTAGACGAGGAAATTTGATATCTGCGTGACTTAATCTTTGCAGTAAATTGTCTGCTTGGGTTTGGGGTAAGGGTGGTAGAGGTGCAACTGAGGCGCGCGTGATTTCTTCAGGAGACAATTGGCGAGTTACCCACAGCACATTCAAGTCGGAAATGAGCTGATCAGATTCTAAACTGTAAGTGCGATCGCCTGCATCATAAACCCCTAAATTTTTCACTTGTTGATGAGTTGTGTAACCAAAAACTCTCATCCAGCCTTCATCAGAATTTAACTGCACAGCCAAATAATAATCAGCTACCCATTCAGGAATATCCACCCATTCTTGCGGTATGCGTAATTCATCCCCATCCATTGCTAAACTGGGAATTAACAGCAAGCGTGCATCATCAAAATTGATAGCAGTACCATTGACAAATTCCCAAAAACTAGGCAAAGCAGCCCTGTGAGGATATACCCTAGCATGAGGAGTAATTTCTGCTGTCAACCAAGCTAAAAATGTATCTACACAAACTTGATTTACCCAAGCACGTTGATGACCACCATCTGTAGAGTAAGTATGTTCTAAAATTGATGATGTCTCGATGATTTCTAGAACTAAGTCATTATCAATAGCGAATGTAAAAGATATATCTGACATAATGATAATAATTTAATGATCAGTATTTTATTGTCAAAATATAGGTGATAGCTGCTCATAAAATTAGCAACAAAAACCCTATTTCCTATTCCCCCAACCCCCAACCCTAGTAAAGTAAGCATTTAAGCATTCTTCTAAACTTTTATTCATACTCTCCAATACGACAGATGTAGGGGAGATATGCAAGCAATCGAGACTCCACTGCGCCAGCGTCGTCAGCAAAGAACGTTTAATACTCGCCAGACGACGAGAAACTGTATATTGCTTAATTTCTAACTGTGCAGCAATTTGTTTTTGAGTCAGTTGCTGGTGATAATAAGCTTGGAGTAATGTTTGTGATGAACTATCTAATGCTGCTACAGCATCTATGAGAACTTGAGTTAATTCTGCTTGTTGACTTTGTCTAATTGTGGCTTCTTCTTGGGCAATAATTTCTGTCAGTAAAGATGCTGGTAAATCTGCGGGTAATGTATCCAATAAATTACCTGATTCTTGCCCATGAATCGGCGCATCAACAGACACAAACTTGGGATAAAGAAAATCACGTACAGCTTTAGCACAGCTACTCAACCATGCTGACAACTGTTCAGGAGTCATTTGACTCAAGCTTTGTCGATTGTAAAGTTGAGTAATTGCTTGCCATGTGTTAGTATCTGGTTGTTTTAACGTGCGGGTATTTTGGCGATCGCTAGTGTAAAGTTCCTTAAAACATTCCCAAGCTAAGACATAGTTATTGATAATTTGACTACTGAACCCAGCATTTTCTAAAGCATTTACCAACCGTCTCCGGCTAATTTTATGTAATAAAGCCCAGTCTGTGCAGATATCTGCTTCTCTTCCTAAACGTAAAGCGTCTTTAAGAAACCGCTCAAAAGCATACTCAGCATAGCTTTTTAAATTTGCACCATATTCAGGATGAAAACTGTTGAGAATTTTATCAGTCCCAGAAATCGCAATCTGAAAACAATCAGCCACTGAAAGCTGACTGCTAAAATTTAAAGCTATTTTTCTCGCTACCCAATAGCATCCCTCTTGCAAATAAGCCGAAATATGTCCCACCGCCAGAGGGCTAGATTCTCGTTCCCAGACTTTGTACCAATACAGCACCCAAAAATTTGCGGAATTTTGTTGTGGATGCTGTTCTAAGCATCTTTTGATACTCCTTTGTAATTGGGTATCAGTTGCCCAGCTACTAAACTCATCTGCATCAAACTGCACAA
>JBODRP010000295.1:0-6808 GCA_050633005.1 Trichormus sp.
TTCACAAAATATATCTTAGTCATTCGTAATTCGTAATGGCGAGGGCTTGATATATCTTAGTCATTCGTAATTCGTAATGGCGAGGGCTTGATTAAATCACAAAGGGTTCTAACTCACCCTTGAACCACTCCCCCCCAAACCTTTCGGCTATCAAAGGTCTGATGATAAATTTAGGTGGATTCCCTGCTTTAACATCAACCCGCACACAGGAGTATGATAGTCGTCTTTCTACTCCGTGGCCATGACGACCAAGGTAAAGCAAAGAATCAGCGACTTTTGCCAAGGTTATACCATCAGGAGCAGAAAAAACTTCCATCAACTCATTCCCCTCTTGACGCTGACGACGGGGACGATGACCACTACCACCGGAGATAATACAGTTGAGGTGAGAGTCAGCGTGTCCGGTGTCTACGGTGCGGAGATATTCTAAACAGTGGGCGTGTCCATTGAAAATTACATCTACTAAGGGACGGTCTTTTACTACATTACCAAGGGTTTTTGCCACTTGATTAAATACCTCCCGTAGACGATGACGCACCGCTAAAGTTTGCGCTTGATGCCATTTGGTGGCTTCGGTGACGTAGGGAGGATGATGGAAAAAGATGATTCTTCCTCGCACTTGGGAATTTTGCCAAGACTCGATTAATCTCGTGCGTAACCAGTTTAATTGTTCCCAGTCAGTCGGAGGGGTATCGTGAGCGGCGAGTTGTTTTTCAATATCAATTTTGACTTCGTTAATTTGATCTAACTTTGCGCTGAACTCATCGAGTTGTTCTGCATCGCTTGGGTTGTCGGGGTTGAGTTTGTCGCATTGAGCTAAGATTTCTTCTTCTTGTTTGTCTATTTCATGGCGACGCTGTTGTAATTCCCGGCGGTAAATATCCCCGGCTTGGGTATCAGGTACGGGAGAAGGTGTATTAAAAGTATTAGAATCAAGGGCGAAAAAATCTATACCGCCGTAACGGAAACTGTAATAACGGTTAGGGATACGGGTAAATTCTCCCGGTACGTAACGCAGACAGCGAGATGTATTAGTTTTAGCTGTGTAGTGTTGGTCTAAATGACGGTGTAATGCTTCTGGGGATAGGGCGGCGAGATAATCAAGAAAGGCTCTAGCATAGGCATCACCTTGATTAGAACCATGCCAACCAATCTCCACATCTTTGTAACGCAACATTCGCCGTAGTCGTAAGGTGCTACCAGTGATGAGGCGGTAGAAAAAAGGGACATCGTAATAGTCATGATTGCCCAGTACAGGTAAAAACGGTAGATTAAAAATCATGCGATCGTAAGCAATTTTTTGGGGTTGCTCACCACCTAAGAGAAATTCCCGATATGGTTCGATAAAATTGGCGGGGTAATATTCTTGTGAACCGACGACATAAATTACATCCCCGGTGTGCAGCACAAAATTACATTCGTCTTTGTGGGGAAGCATGAGTTCGGCTACTAGTCTTTGGGGATGATATCCGTAATGGGGTTTTGTGCCGCTATCACCAAGGACTAAAAAAGAAAATTCCGGGTTTTCGTTGTCGCCATCGTCTATAACCATGCTAGTTTGGTCAATTCCCCGTTGCTGGATGCTGGGGTGTTGCCATCGTACCCGTTGTTTCATTTTCTGGATTTTGACGGGGATGGATGGTTCGGAAATTAGTCTCATTGGTGATGATTGTTTTTCTAACTAGCGATCGCTTAAATTTTAAGACAGTCGCTATATATACTGATTAAAGGGCAGAAATGAGTAGATTTGGGTAGTTTTTTCGCTTCAGTTTTCTGCCCTGATCAATTACTGAGATGACAATTGCCTAGCCGATATTGGTTGTTCTAGATAACCATACACTAGACGAGAAACTTCATTGATAAAACGCCTAGCTCTGGCATCACCAAAAGGTCTAGCCACCATAATACCTGCTAAGTAACGCTTACCGGATGGTGTTTCTATAATTCCTGCATCTCCTAGCACTCTTCCTAATGTGCCTGTTTTGTGGGCAATTACTGAACCTTTACCCAAACCAACAGGTAATAAACTTCTATTTTTGCAGCGCACCATAATATCCATAACTTGGGCGTTGCTGCTGCTAGTTAGTAACTTATTATTAGAAATTAACGCTGCCACCCTGACTAAATCTTTGGCACTAGTGGTATTAGTCCCTTTAAAATCTCCTAGGAGATTACGAATTACAGTATTTTGCAGTCCCCAACTACGAAACCTCTGATTCAATCTATTTTTACCGCCCAATCTATCAATCACCATATTGGTGGCAGTATTGTCACTGATAGTCATCATTCTGGTTGCAGTTTCTAAAAGACTAAACTTAGTCCCTGGTTTTCTATACTGCATATTGCCTGAGCCACCAGTCATTAAATCACGTCGCATGACTAAGGTTTCATTGAGCTTGACTCTACCAGCATCGACTTCTTGGAACAATGCGATTAAAATGGGGAATTTAATCGTGCTAGCGGCAGGAAATATTTTTTCTCCGTTGATATCTAAATATTCTCCTGTCTGCATATCCAAGAAAAACATTCCCGGTGAGAGAGACTTGTAGCGTGCCATTAATCTTTTAATTTGAGTCTCAAGCTGGGATATTTCCTGATTTAAAGGTACAACACCAGCAAAATTATTATTATTAGTGATGGGAATAAAAACTTTTTCTTCACTGGCACTAAATACTAGATTATCACTCTTCTCAATTGCTGATAAGTTAATAATCCAGTTTGAGCCAGACTCCCCTTTAACTACTAACTTGTCTGGAGAAGCTGTATAACCTGGTGCTAGCTCAACTACGATTCTGGTAGTGTTATCGTCAACTTTGCCAACTCGAATTTCTTTAATTTCTGCGCCAAAATTTTTGCGTATCGTATCACTTTTCAGGCTTGTTTGAGGTAGATCAATCACAATCCTTGTCGGGTTATTAATCAAGAAAGCCCTTGGTTTAACTTCAGAATCAGTGGTGATAGTTAGTTGGTTTTTAGTAGGGTTGAAGTTCCATGATTGCAATCTAGCTGCATTGACTGGAGAAGATAAAAGAACTGCACTGAGTAAGCTAAGTAAGACAAGAGGTGATTTCATGTGTGTGAGTAGTAAGAAGCAATAAGGTGTATGTGCCAGATTTTCTCAGATTGTTTGACTTTCCCCGGAAGAAAATTCAGCCCGGTATCATTTTATTGATTTTCTGGCATCGAGACGAGGCTTAAATAAAATAGTTCCAATGTTTCATCAACAAATGAGAGCGAGATTATTTAACAGCATCACAATACATCTCAAAACAGGTGTTGGTCAATTTAAGAGATTCTACTCAGATTACAATAAATCTTGCTCCCAAACTTGCCAAAGTGCTATTTTTTTAGCTGAGAAAGGTAGAAAATATGGTTTTTACCGATGTCAAAGAGTTGGAAATGAATTAGTTATGGTTGAGATAGTAGATTTGATGGAGACTACAAATCTGATGTTTGCAATTAAAAAGCAATTAGATGAATCTGGAAAACTATACTTTCAGTTTTGAAAACAGGCACTTTCACAGCAGAACTTGGAAATATGGTGAGTATAAGGCGATCGCATTTTTAACAGTGCTGGGTGCTGGGTAAACAGTTATCAGTGATCTATTTATAAGAGGCGAAACACCACACCTCCAGGTGGAATGCGTTGGTGCGCTGAAACACCACACCATACGCCGTCAGGACTGGTAACTGATAACTGATAACTGATTTAATCTCACCTCGGAATTAATTCCGAGGCTAATAGCTCAAGTCGTGTAAATATGACTAAGTGTATTATGTAATTTTCTTGGATAAATTATACTTAACCTCAATCTCAAAATTACTCTCCGCCGAGCCTTCTGTCAAAAATGGAATACCCGTTTTACCACCCAACTTGATGCCAAACTTAACTGTTACTTCCTCCGCTTCAGGTAGGTTCTTAAATGCACCAACAGCTAACTTGGCATAACCCCGAATCTTATCTTGAAAGTCTTTAATATTGAGCGTAGGTAAACCATCACGATATCCTGGTTCTTCCGCTTCTATCTCTTCAGGAGCAGTCTTAGATTCTACATAGATTGTGTACTCTTGATCATCATCTTTGACAATTAAACTTTGTACTTCTGACATTTAAGAACCTCAGTTAGTTTTTTAGTTATTATTCTAGTAATATTACGGAAAAACATCTGCCAAGGAAATATGGCTCGATATGCTCTGGTAATTGGCATTGCCAAGTATGACAATTTCAATAACCTCCCAAAAACCGTCAACGATGCCGGACACATCACACATTTACTTAGAGAACATGGTCGGTTTAATGTGCAGCCATTACCAGGGAAGTTAATCGAGAGTGAGAACATTTGGCAAGTCAACCCTGATAAAAAATTAACAGGTAAAGAACTAGGGCAAGCATTGAGAGTATTTTTGTTAGAGAAAGCCAAAGGTGCAGAGGCCTTAATTTATTTTGCTGGACATGGTTTTGAAGCAACTAGCCTCACAGGAGAACCAAAAGGATATTTGGCGACATCTGATTGTAGTAAAGATGGACAAAATGCGATCGCCTTTGATGATTTCAACACCCTGATTAGTAAATCCCAACTCAGCAGCCTAGTGGTACTGTTAGACTGCTGTTATGCCGGGTCTTTACTAGAGAGAAGTTTGATCAACTCTAGTTTTCCGGTGTTTAACAGTAAAACTGACTATTGTTTAATTACCGCTTCCCGTGCATTTGAAAGAGCCAGAGAAGATGGGGAAGGCGGAATTTTTACCCAAGCTGTGCTGAAAGGATTAGCTAGTTCCCAAGCTGATGAGAAAACCGGCGAAATTAACGTCAATGATTTGATCAGTTTCATCTCACGGGAACTCAAGGACAGCGGCCAAGAACCAATATATATGGGTGGTGGTCGATCAATTCCTTTGGTTTGGTATCCGCCCAGAAATCCGGTAGTGGCTAGGGTAGTGAGTGAGGAATGTCCCTATCGAGGCTTAGAGGCTTTTGAGAAACAACACGCCAAATTCTTTTTTGGTCGGCAAAAAGTTGTCAACGACATCCAGCGAAAACTCGCTCAGGCGAATTTTGTCCCGATTATTGGCGCGTCGGGAAGTGGTAAATCTTCTGTGGTGCGGGCGGGTTTAATTCCGGTGTTAGAAAAAATTGGTTGGCGCATTTTAGAACCAATTTTTCCTGGAGTTGAACCGTTAGCAGAGTTAAAACGAGCCTTTACGCAGTTGTTTGGACGCACAGAAATTAGAGAAATTGCGGCTTTGATTGACACAGCAGGTTTATCTACTGTAATTTCTCGGCTGACTGGTTCGGAGCGTTGTTTATTGGTAGTAGATCAATTTGAAGAAATTTTTACCCTTGGTGCGAGGGAAGAAGAGAGACGACAATTTATTGAGTTGTTAACCCAAGTTGCTGAAGGGCGGTTAGCGATTATCACCACCATGCGAGCCGATTTTCTGGAATACTGTTTAAACTATGAATCGCTCACACAACTAATTCAGGAACAAGCTGTGTATATGCCGCCATTACTGGGGGCAGAATTAGAAGAAGCGATCGCATCCCCAGCCATGTTACAAGGTTATCAGTTAGAAAGGGGATTACTGGGAGCGATTCAGCAAGAAGTATTAGGACAAGAGAAAGGCTGCTTACCATTATTGCAGTTTGCCCTGACTGAACTATGGGAACAGCGCGATCGCACAAATCACCGGTTAACAGTTGCTAAGTTTAACGAACTAGGTGGAGTCATTGGGGCGTTGAATCGTCATGCAGAAAAGCTGTATGCAGGTTTCACTGAACAGCAGCAAATTTGGGTCAAGCGGATTTTCTTAAAACTGGTGCGTACTGGTGCAGAAGATAAGGATACTCGACAGCGACAGCCAAAACAAGAATTGCTCAGTCTTGCTGGTGACAACTTAGATGAGCAGCAAGTTATCAATCAAGTTATAGAACAACTCATCCAAGGACGTTTAATAGTAACTGACACTGAAATTAGAGAAGACGTTTGGATTGATTTAGCCCATGAAGCTTTAATTGATGGTTGGCAGAGGTTGGAAGAATGGCGACAACAAGACCGAGACTTGCGACGGTTACATGATAAATTAGCTGATGCGTTGCGAGAGTGGTTGCACAAGGGAGAAAATGAACAATACCTCATGCCCAGAGGCTTGTTAGCAGAGGTGCGGGAAAATTGGGAAAAGTTACAACCTTATCTATCATCACAGGAGAAAAATTTTTATCACCTCAGTGATGCCGATGAACAAGAACGGAGTAACCAACGGCAATTATCTATTAAATTTTTATTGCAAGAGAAAGCGTCAAATATCAATAAAATACTCTCTACCCAACCCCTTAAAGCTTCTGTGCTGGCAATACAAGCCATAGGTGAGAACTTGGAGAAAATGCCAGAGCAAATTCTCGCTCCAGTTCAGAATAGCCTGCAACAAGCGATGAAAGTATTCACTCCTTTCTGGGGTCATCAGGGTCGGGTCTTGTCTGTCGCCATGAGCCAGGATGGAAAGACGATTGTCAGTGGAGGTGAAGACGGCTCGGTGCGCTTGTGGAATCTCCAGGGTCTGTCCTTGGCTGAACCCTTCCGTGGTCATCAGGGTGTCGTCTGGTCTGTCGCCATCAGCAGCGATGGACAAACGATTGTCAGTGGAGGTGAAGACGGCACTGTGCGCTTGTGGAATCTCCAAGGTTTGCCCTTGGCTAAACCCTTCCGTGGTCATGAGGGTGGGGTTAGCTCTGTCGCCATGAGCCAGGATGGGCAGACGATTGTCAGTGGAGGTAAAGACGGCACTGTGCGCTTGTGGAATCTCCAAGGTT
>JBODRP010000296.1:0-6793 GCA_050633005.1 Trichormus sp.
ATACGCAAAAAAATATTTACACAATTATAGAAATAATAGAAAAAGAAGATACATCTTCCCTAGAATTAAAAACACTCCAACGGGTGAAGCAATTAATCAACCGCATAGAAGAAGCTATAGTTCAGGGACAGAAAATTAGACAAATGAAAAAGAATCTGGAGTTAGCAGCCAAAATTAATTTCTTTAAAGCCCCCACCCAAACAATCCTCACCAATTCGAGTGGAAAAACGTTAATAGTGCATCACAACCCAAATTTTGGTAAACGGTTTTTGTGTGCCAGTGATCATGTTAATTTTTTAGGTGATTCACCAGATACCTCAGTTAAACCTACACTACCTGCATCAAATATAGTGCTTGATTTTGTCAAGACTTTTCACTATATCAATGGGTAACAGGGATTGCGGACTGGAGACTGGCGACTGGGGAGACAAGGGAGACAAGGGAGATTTTGTCTACACTCCTACACCCTTACACCCCTAAACCCCTACACCCCTAAACCCCTACACCCCTACACCCTTACTTACATCCCTATAGGAGAAAACATAAATGTCTAATATCTTCAACAAAATGATGGGACGGACTCGGTATGTGGTCTGTCGGATATTTTTGCATTTGGCGGGGTCTGATGTCGCGCCAATTTTGGGAGAATTGAATAGGATTGCCAGAGATGCGATCGCAGCTGAAGGTGATATGCAAGTCATGGGAGAGGGCTTAGTAGACCTGTGTGAAACTCTAGTGCGCTATGATGAATACTGGCTGTCTGCGGCTAATGAAGGTGATGTCTTCTGGAATGAAGGGGAAGCAGGAGATTATGTCAATGACTTATTTAGCGATTCTGCCGAAAGATATGGTGCTGATTTAGAGTTAGATGCTAGTCCCCAACAGCCTCTATCTCTCCCCGCCACACACAATATTATAGTCATGCTCACAGTGGCCTTTGAAGGCGAAGTCCCTGATTTAGAAACGGACTTAGCCAATATTCAAGCCTTGAAAGAAGGATTAAAAGCCCTCATTAATTTACACTACAATCACAAACTCAGAGCTGTTCAAGTTCATTTCTCTCCAGCCAGATTAGGTGACGAACTCACAAACGATGAGCTATTGCAATATTACCCAGAGTTGATACCGTTGTAAAAAGCAGGGGAGCAGGGGAGCAGGGGAGAAGAAGCACCCGCTTTCTTGTGAAGCTTCAACTAAGGGAGGAAGGGAAGCTCTCGCCTGCAATTCCAGTTGGTTTTAAACCTTATTCTTTTAATAAAAATACTTATCCCCAGCCTATCAATTTGGGATTTTGGATTTTCAATTTTGAATTGGATTTCATGTACAATTCCCAATCCACAACCCCCTTATACTTACTGGTAGGGTTGTCCCTACACTACCCCCAGTGATAACTTGTTAATCTCAAAGATAAGATAACAATGCCATGATCATGTCCATATTACGCAAATTTACCGTTTTGCTTTTAGCTGTGAGTTTGTGCTTGACAACTGTTGCTTGTGGAGGAGGAAACCAAACCACCTCGACAAATCCCAAAGTCAGCCAAACTGCTGCTCCTACTAAGTTGAGCGATGGTCAATACCCAGTTCAACAAGCTACTTATGATGATGCCTCTGGGGAGTACACTTTATTTTTACTCAACAGTAAACCCCCAACTTTTGCAACGGAAAATTTGCAAATGGCTAGGCTAACAGATGATGAAATCAAAGAAGGTAAAAAAACTTATCTTAAAGTAGACAACGGACAGCCAGTTTTATACTTGACAGAAGATTTTAAAATTGAGTACGTCCACAACGTCACTGAGACTAAAACCAACCCCAATACTGGACAACAAGAAACAGTTGTAGTGCGTCGAGAAAGTGGTTTTTGGGCCCCCTTTACTGGTGCGTTAGCTGGTCAAGCATTAGGTAGTCTGTTATTTAGACCCCAGTATTATGTACCTCCCGTATATCAACCCGGTGGATTAATTACCGGTTATGGCGGCTATGGTACAACCTACGACCAAGCTGTTGATAGTTACCGCACTCGCTATAATTCAGCACCAGCCGCCGTCAAAAATCGCACAGCTTTTAGAACCACAGGCACAATTAGAAGGTCTTCTGGTAATTCTAATGTTCGTTCTACAACACGCACAACTCGCCCCTCCGGTTCTGGTTTTGGCAGCAGTACCTTAAAATCTTCCGATAGATCAACTAGTACCAGACGTAGCCCAAGTAACAGCAGTTTTGGTAGTGGTCGTTCTTCCAGCCGTCGTCCTAGCAGTTTTGGTAGAAGACGCTAATCAATTGAGAATATGAACAACTTCTCTGTTGATGTTTTTGAAAGCAACTAGCAACTAAATATAAAATTCAAAATTATAGGGGCATATAGCCCCTTATTTATTATTGGTATAGCGATCGCCCTTTTGATGCACAATCATATCAGATCGCTACTCATATCGAGATAATGCCTTTTCAATCAGACTGCTAAACTAAAATCATCCCGCAGCCTTCAGGAGCTATGAACGCTACAACCACTCAAACACTGACTCTAGAAGAGTTTCTCAAGCTCCCAGAAACAAAACCAGCCAGTGAATATATCAATGGTGAAATTTTTCCAAAACCTATGCCAAAAGGCAAGCACAGCCGCTTACAAATCAAGTTCTGCACTAGTATTAATGATGTAGCAGAAAACCAAAAGATTGCTTATGCGTTTCCAGAATTGCGATGTAGCTTTGGTATGCGCTCAATAGTTCCTGATGTAGCAGTATTTCTGTGGTCACGCATTCCATTTGATTCTAACGGAGAACCACCCAACGATTTTTTACTATTTCCCGACTGGACAATTGAAATCCTGTCTCCTGAACAGAGTTCTAACCGAGTAATCGGTAATATTCTTTACTGCTTACAGCATGGTAGCCAACTAGGCTGGTTAGTAGATCCAGAGGATAGCTCAATTGTGGTTTTTCGTCCTGATCAACAACCCGAACTTCTACAAGCAGAAGATTCTTTACCCATTTTACCAGAAATTCCACTGACACTAACTGTCAATCAAGTTTTTGCATGGCTAAAAATGGGTATTTGAGCCTAATTACTGAAAATTATACAGCCATGCGATCGCTCTTTTGATGCACAATCATATCTGATCGCTACTCATATCGAGATGATGCGTTTTAAATCAGACTGCTAAACTAAAATCATCCCGCAGGCTTCAGAAGCTATGAACGCTACAACGACCCAAACACTCACCTTAGAAGAGTTTCTCAAGCTCCCAGAAACAAAACCAGCCAGTGAATATATCAATGGTAAAATTTTTCCAAAACCTATGCCAAAAGGCAAGCACAGCCGCTTGCAAGGCAAACTGATTGAGGTGATTAATCAAGTTAGTGAGGGGCAGAAAATCGCCTACGGATTTTCTGAATTACGGTGTACTTTTGGTAATCGCTCAATTGTTCCTGATTTAGCTGTATTTCAATGGGAACGCATCCCATTCACTATTGATGGTGATGTACCTGATAATTTTCCAATACCACCAGACTGGACAATTGAAATCCTCTCACCTGAGCAAAAACCTAACAAAGTAATTGGTAATATCCTTCACTGTCTCCAGTATGGTAGCCGTCTAGGATGGTTTCTTGACCCCGATGACTTCAGTATTTTGATCTTTTTACCAGAAAAACAGCCAACCTTACTTCAAGGAGAAGATTCTTTACCTGTTTTACCAGAAATTCCACTGAAGCTAACTGTCAATCAAGTTTTTGCATGGTTAAAAATGGGTATTTGAGTCTTGCAGTTTATCACCCGCTAAATTGCGATAACAACCAAGCTATAACTTGACTTTGATTCATTTGACGAGTCCGCCGAAAAGCTTCTTCTAAAATAGCAATTTCTAATCCTGGTAAAACTTGAGATTGTTTAATTCGACGACTGCCACCATTTTCTATAGCAAAAGCAATTACTTGAATATTCTGAACATCAAGAATCCAATATTCATCTACTCCTAATTCTTCATAAAGTAAACGTTTTTCACCTTTATCATCTGCTAGGGAATTATTGGCAACTTCAATTACTAAATTTGGTGGCGGATAATCATCAAGACTAATAATAGAAGTTCCCCAAGGAATTACATCGGCATTGTCGCCAATATAGTAAGACACATCAGGTTGTACTTCCTTAAAACCAGTTTTACGATAGCTGCAATTATCTTTCCCATTCATGGGAATACCTTTAATAGCTGCATAGTTACTAGCTGCTAAGATAACAACCGTATGGTCGCTAGCATGATCATTCCCTACTGGTGGCATTTCAACCCTCATTTTACCGTTGTAGTAGTATGCCTTTGCTTGTCGATAAGCAGGATTTTCGATGACGTGAATATATTCATCCCAAGTTGCTGTTACCCAAGCATCAGTCGGTAGTTTTGTTTGTAAGTTACTCATAAATTAGCTCAAAGAATAACTTTTTAATTTTTATTATGCTTTACTTCAAGTTTGTAGTAAGCACTTTAGTGCTTAGAACCATCAGCACAAGTGCTTACTACGAACCTTGTTAAGCTAAAGCTGCAGCTGGCTGTGGCCAACGTCCTACGGCTTTACCAATGACCGCCAATTCTTGCATGAGATGGTCAAACGCTTCTGGAGTCAATGATTGCGGCCCGTCTGATAAAGCTTTTTTGGGGTTAGGGTGGACTTCAATCATGAGAGAATCAGAACCAGCTGCGATCGCTGCCATCGCCATAGAAGGGACGAACTCAGCCCAACCTGTGCCATGACTGGGATCAATCATAATTGGTAGGTGGGTTAATTTCCGTAGCACTGGCACTACAGATAAATCTAAGGTGTTGCGAGTATATTGGCGATCAAAGGTACGAATACCACGCTCGCATAAAATTACATTGGGGTTGCCTGCGGCCAAAATATACTCAGCCGCCATCAACCAATCTTCAATGGTAGCGGCCATTCCTCGTTTGAGTAGGACTGGTTTTGGTTGCGCTCCTACTTTTTTGAGTAGGGAAAAGTTCTGCATATTCCTTGCGCCTACCTGAATAACATCAGCCACCTCTGCAATGATATCTAGTTCCGCCGCATCCATAACTTCTGTAATAATCCCCAGTCCACTGACTTCCCGCGCCTTGGCTAGTAATTCTAAGGCACTCTCCCCATGTCCTTGGAAGGCGTAAGGGGAAGTTCGGGGTTTGTACGCACCACCGCGTAAAAATTTCGCTCCGGCTGCTTTGACGCGTTGCGCGGTGGCAATAATCATCTCCTCATTTTCCACGGAGCAGGGGCCAGCCACCACTACTAAGGGATGATGTTCACCAAACACCACCGCACCATCGGGGGTATTAACTACTACTTCCGAGGCTTCACCGTGGCGATATTGGCGGCTAGCGCGTTTATAAGGCAGTTCTACCCGCAATACTTGCTCAATCCAAGGGCTGACTTCTTGAATTTGTAGTGGGTCTAAATCCGCAGTTTCACCTACTAAACCAATTACTACTTTGTGTTTACCAACAATTTTCTCTGGTGTCAAACCCCAACTACTGAGTTCTTCATTAATGCGATTAATCTCCGCTTCGGGAGAACCAACTTTCATGACTACAATCATAATAAATTTCCTGTTTAATGACGTTAAAGCCCATTAATCTAGGCTTTCAATCCAAAATTGGTATAACTAGGTGCATCATCTTGGTATTGATATGTAATGTAAATCTTAATTGATTAGCACGAATAAGCGCGGTAGTTTAGATCCTCATTAACCATAAAATTCTGTCCATGCGTCTCACCTCACTTGATGTTTTTCGTGGCATTACCATTGCTGGTATGATTCTCGTTAATATGGCGGGAGTTGCAGATGATGTCTATCCTCCCTTAACTCATGCTGATTGGCATGGTTGCACCCCGACTGATTTAGTTTTTCCGTTCTTTCTGTTCATTGTGGGTGTAGCAATGACTTTTTCTCTATCTAAATACACCCCAGAGAACAAACCCACCCCGGCAGTTTACTGGCGGATATTTCGCCGGGCGGCGATACTATTTATTTTAGGTTTGCTACTTAATGGCTTTTGGAATCAAGGAATTTGGACTTTTGATTTCAGCAGCATTCGTATTATGGGAGTATTGCAACGTATTAGTCTGGCTTATTTGTTGGCTTCCTTGGTGGTGCTAAAATTACCACGGCCAGGACAATGGTTATTAGCTGGTGGATTACTCCTGGGTTACTGGCTAGCCATGATGTATATTCCCTTACCTAATTATGGGGCTGGTGTGCTGACACGAGAAGGTAACTTTGGGGCTTATATTGACCGCCTGATTATCCCCAAAGCCCATCTGTATAAGGGGGATGGATTTAATTTTCTGGGAGATCCCGAAGGACTCTTTAGTACGATACCAGCGATCGCCAGTGTGATGGCTGGTTACTTTACGGGCGATTGGATACGCAAACAACCAGTACAAACACGCACGAGCATCGGATTAGCTTTATTTGGGATTGGTTGCTTAATTATTGGTTGGGCGTGGGGTTGGGTATTTCCCATTAATAAAAAACTGTGGACAAGTTCCTATGTTGTCTTTACTAGCGGTTGGGCATTATTGCTACTGGCTGGTTGTTATGAGTTAATTGAAGTCAGGTTAATTAGACGGTGGAGTAAACCTTTTGAAATTATGGGGTTAAATGCGATCGCTCTTTTTGTCGCATCAGTTTTACTAATTAAAATCTTAGTGAGAACCAAAATCGGCACAGGTGAAACCGCCATCACTACCTACAACTGGATATATCAAAACATCTTTGCTTCCTGGGCAGGAACTTTCAACGGTTCA
>JBODRP010000297.1:0-6731 GCA_050633005.1 Trichormus sp.
CCGGAGAAGAAATTGACATTATCAAGGGTAATTCCTGGGGTGTTAATTCTGTAGTCATCAGTCCTAATGGCAAAATTATGGCTAGTGGTGGTAGTGATGATACTATCAGACTTTGGGATTTGGCAACTAGAAAAGAAATACTTACTCTCAAAGGACATAATTTAGGTGTTAATTCTGTTGTATTTACCCCCGATAGTAAAACTCTCATTAGTGGTGGCTGGGATAATACTATTAAAATTTGGAATGTCGCCACAGGGGAAGAAATTCACACGATAAAAGACGATGAAATCAAGATTACTTCCATAGTTTTAAGTCCTGATGGTAAGACTATTGCTAGTGCTAGTTGGGAGATAGATAAAACTATCAAACTCTGGGATGTGAAAACAGGTAAAAAAGTCCACACTCTCACAGGACATTCATCTACACTGCGAGCGATCGCTTTTAGTTGTGATAGCAAAACTCTGGCTAGTGCTGCTAATGATCATACTATCAAGTTGTGGAATCTTACAACAGGAGAAGAAATTCGCACTTTAGAAGGCTTTAGTGCTAAATCTCTGAGTTTTCATCCTAATGGAAAAATCCTAGCCAGTGCAAATAACGCCAGTAAAAATCTCAGTCATGGTGGCAGTTGGGAAAGCGAAATTAAACTATTGAACATCACAACCGGAGAAGAAATTCGCACTCTCAAGGGTCATATATTTGGGGTTTTTTCTCTAGCTTTTAGTCCAGATGGTAAAACTCTTGTTAGTGGTGGTGGAGATGAAACAGTGAAAATTTGGCGCGTCTCAAATTAAGATGGTTTTCTGTTGCTGCAACGCCAATAAACCAGCACCATAAGCAGGCTCATGACGAGGAAAAATAATATTTACTTGGGGATATTTATTAATCATAGATATCTTAAATCTCTGTTGTATTTCTGCTTTACCATGCCATACACTTCCTGTAGTCACAATTTCAAATACTGAGTTTGGCTTGAAAATACTGGCAATTACTGTAGATGTTGCTGTGACTAATTCTTGAACAGCATCATCAATGATATTATTAGCAACTTCATCATCACAGGCGGCTGCTAAATCTACAATTGGTGCTAAAGCAGCTATTTCTTTAACTCCCCAGCCACCCCGATAAATGACTGCAATTAAATCTTCTATACTTGTTAAACTCAGATGTTGTGAAAAATCTTCTACAAGTCTAGTGTATTTTATCCGTCCATCATAAGCTTTTAATGCTGCTTGCATTCCAGCAATAGCAATTTGATAGGCACTACCTTCATCACCTAAAATATATCCCCAGCCACCTACTCGCTTGGTTTCTCCCTCAGCATTACGACCGAAAACTATAGAACCAGTACCAACTGCAACTACAATACCTTGAGGATGACCAATTCCACCCACTAAAGCAATCAAAGCATCATTACAAATAATGATATTTGATGGTGGTAAATCCCAGATAATAGGTAAAGATTGATCATTTTGTAATTCGATGACTATGCTTTTAACTATTTCAATATCTGCGGCACGACTAACACCAGCTAAACCCAGACATATCGATGTAATTGTAATTGAGGTAGTTAACTTTAATGCTTCATTAGCCGCTTGATAAATTGCTGCTGCAATAGATTTGCAAGCTGCTGCTTTACCTATACTCTGATAGTTGGCTGCACCCGCTTCACCTCGCCCTATGATTTGATGTTGCTCATCCATTAATATACAGACAGTTTTACTACCGCCGCCATCTATTCCTAAAACATAATTCATGATTGTTTTTAATAAGCAATTTAGTGCTGAGGTAAATATTCAGTCCAATACGGTGCGTTATACCAATTCACCAAAATTATGAAGATGTAGGTTGGGTTGAGTAACGAAACCCAACATAAATATCGAAAACTTAACATAGATGCTGGTGTTGGGTTTCCTCGCGTCAACCCAACCTACAGTTTTTCTGCAACATTTTAGGCTTGTCAGTCCACTACAAATTTAAGGCTTACTTTATAAATCATCTTTTAAAGGAATGAAAAATAAAGTCATCATTCCTGGAATGGTTAATAGACAAACTACAACAAAAAATAACGGATATCCCAGGGAACTTTGCAAATAGCCGCTCACTATTCCAGGTAGCATCATTCCTAATGCCATGATGCCTGTAGAGATGGCAAAATGAGAAGTCTGATATTCTCCTTGAGAACTGTACATTAAGTAAACAGTAAAAGCCGTAAACCCAAAGCCATACCCAAACTGTTCTAAAGAAACTAGGGGATAGACTAATGTTAATGAAGGTTGATTGTAAGCCATGTAAACATAAAATAAATCTGGTAAATTTAAAGCTAAAACCATTGGCAATATACATTTTTTTAAGCCATATTTAGATATGACTAGACCACCAATTATCCCACCAAAAATTAGAGATACTACCCCAAAAGTACCATACACTAAACCAACTTCTGATGTATTTAATCCTAGTCCACCTGCCTCTGGATTATCCAGTAAAAATAAAGAGGCTATTTTTACAAGCATTGCTTCACCTAATCGGTAGAGCAATATAAAAGCTAAGATAGCGAAAATTTTTTCTTGTTGAAAATAAGAACTAATAATTTTAATAAATGGTATCTGATTAACTTGTTTAGGCTGTCTGGGTTGATCAGATTCGGGGAATGGTAAAACTAGGCGATGAAACATCAATAGTATTGCCAGTATGACAGCAGCCAAGGCAATTGCTACAGTCCAACTCAAGGGGATATTATTCAAGTATTTTTCTAATAAACCAGCTATAACTACTAAAAAACCAGAGCCAAAGATGACAGCTAGCCTGTAAAATAATGAGCGAATACCAGAAAAGAAGGCTTGCTGTTCTGGAGCTAACGCTAGAAGATAAAAGCCATCAGTAGCAATATCATATGTTGCCGAAATAAACGCTCCTAATGTTAATGCTGCTAGGGAGATAAAAAAGAAATTGGGCAATTGTAAACAAAAAGCTACTATAGCAAAACAACAACATATTGCTAGTTGGCTAGAAAGCATCCATTTTCTTTTTGTTGAGTAAATATCAACAATTGGCCCCCAAAACATCTTAATTACCCAAGGTAGATACAAAAAGCTAGTCCATAGGGCGATTTGTGCGTTACTGATACCAAGTTTTTTATAAAAGATAACAGAAACGGTGTTAATAATGACGTAAGGTACACCAGAAGTAAAATATAAGGTGGGAATATATTCCCAAGGAGAAGATTTAGCCGGATTCCGCATTAATTTGCCTTAAAAAAGGTTGTAAAAGTTTCTAAATAAGTTGATGATTTTTACCTATTTAGCAATACTTCCTGAAGATTATAAACGCTAATTGCAGCATTAATTCATTGAAAAATAATATTAATTATCCTATCTTTGGCGTGGTAGGTGATACGAATTGCGTAGTTTGCTACTCTTTTCTACGGGATACTTGCTCCCCTGTGAACAGAGCGATCGCATTTTTTTAGTGGCAATTGATGCTTGGTGCGTGACACTATCAGTCTCATGACTATGTTCCAATACTTTCGCAGCGTCACACAACCTACATACAATATGCCAGTAATGTAATACCAATTATCTATGAATTTGCGCCAAATAAATGATGTAGAGACGTTGCATGCAACGTCTCTACAGTACAGAATAAAGTGCATCTATGGCTACGCCAGGCAAGCTACATCAAGAAATGGTATAAGTTGTATAAACATCTAAGCTCATTAATATAGTTATTAATACTTATTTCTTCCGGCAGAAGTAAAATAAGATATCAATGAATAAATTACTGGTAAGTGTTTTGCAAAATTCATTAAATCATGAACATTATCGCTTGGATAATTCTTGGTATTATTGCCGGAGCGATCGCTAAAGCTATTTACCCTGGTCGTCAGGGCGGTGGTATCATATCAGCAATGATTTTAGGGGTGATTGGTGCTTTAATTGGTGGTACTTTAGTAGCTCTCTTACAAACAGGAAGACTACAACTAACAGCAGCTACCTTAAGTATTCCTGGTCTTATTGTTGCTATTATCGGTGCAATAATTGCTATTTTTATCTGGGGTTTAGTAACTGGACGCACCAGCCAGTAATTAATCAATTCAACATTCAAAATAAAACATAAAAACTCCACTGCTTAAAAAAGTGGAGTAATCTTAAAATTTTAAATTATAAACTCAAAATAATTCGTAATTCGTAATTACGAATTTTAAACACCGACTTTAGCTTTTGACCAAACACCGTTTTCATCTTCATCAAATTTTTGATGTACATCTGCCCAAGCAGCTTGTTCTGCTGTAAACTCATCGCTAGTTTCATTTAACACAGCATTATAGCGTTGGATAAATGTGTTTTGAGCTTCTGAGGAAAGATGAGAACGCACTTCAGGAGATAAGTCTTCTGGACTATTGCAAGGACCTGAACAGGGATGAGTTAAAGCTTTGTCAATGGTATTAATTTCTTCCGCACCAGCGCTTTCCAAAAGTAGCTGAAATTCACCGGCGCGATCGCTTGGCACTTCTACCATCAGTAAAAATTCGCCAGCTTCTAGACGGGTTTGATACACAGTAGCTTTATCTTCAGGCATTCCCAAGGCAGTGAAGACCGATACTAAACCAGCACCAGCACTACCTGCGATCGCACCACTAGCAGCCCCCAATAATAAGGCACTAATAGGCCCGGCTGCAACGATGGGGCCAATAAAAGGAATAAACAGCACTCCGACACCTGTGAGCAAGCTGAGAAATGAACCAAACAAAGAACCAAAAATTGCCCCAGTTCTTAAACCTCCCAGAATGACATCCCTTTTAGTGATGAATCCCGCAATACGAGTTTCTGATTGGAAGTTTCGACCCATAACCGAAATATGGTCTCTAGGTACACCTCTATCTAATAAACGTCGAATTGCATCATCAACTTGCTTCTGTTCTTTAAATACAACAGAAATTGTACGTTCTGCTTGATAAACTTCTGGCACTTGCATACTCCTTAAATATTGGAATTGGGAATTGGGCATGGGGCATGGGGCATGGGGCATGGGGCATTGGGCATTGGGGTAAATATATATTTCTCCCTTGTCCCCCTTGTCCCCCTGCTCCCTGCTCCCCTGCTCCCTGCTCCCCTGCTCCCCTGCTCCCTGCTCCCCTGCCTCCCCTGCTCCCCTGCCTTACCTACACACCTACAGGGGTTTTAGTTTGGCTTGCAGGCTGTGTACCACTAGGTTGCAATGCTTCTCCTTCAATAAATGAGCGCAACATCCAAGCCATCTCTTCGTGATCTTCCATTAGTTCGGTGAGAAAATCGGCTGTTCCTTGGTCGTGGAACTCGTCACCACTACGATCTACATGATCTCTTAAGTTGCGAATGATTTGCTCATGATCTTCTACGAGTCGGGCTACCATATCAGTAGCACTGGGAACATCACCGCCATGTTCTTTGAGGGTTGTTATCTGAAGAAATCCTTCCATTGTGCCTATAGGATAACCGCCCAAGGCACGAACTCTTTCAGCCAACTCATCAATATTTTCTGTTAGCTCTTCGTAATGTTCTTCCCAGAGTTCATGCAGACTACGGAATTGAGGGCCAACTACATCCCAATGGTACTTTTTGGTTTTGACTAATAGGAGGTAAGAATCTGCTAAATCTTGATTTAACAAATTAATCACACCTTGACGTTGTTCTTCAGTTAAACCAATGTTAATAGTACGCATTCGTTTTATTTCCTAAGCTAACTTATGTACTAAACTCGCAAAAAATGGGGTTTAAGCACATCAATCAAAGGAAAGATTATAAAATAGCAATTTACTATCCCTAAAGTAGCAGTAGATGCCTTAAATCAAATAAAAAAGCATCTACTAAAGCGGTGTTTCAGGCTGATACTCAATCTCTAGATAATAGGGTTTTAGATGTCACCTATGACCTATAGCAATCCGATTTGATGTCTGAAAAATCTAAAGTACAGCAGATTCGATGTTTATGAGGTACAGCAACTCATTGAAAAAAGTAATGAGTAATAAGTAATGACTAATGAGTAAGAAATTTACTTATTACTTATTACTTATTACTCATTACTTAAACTCATGGTGTACCTCACTTACTTCAAAAGTGCTGTAGATGTATGGTGTAACTATCGCTAACACACCCTACCTGTGATTCAAAAATCAAATATGAAGCCTATAGTTATTTATTACCGGTAACTTTTTCCAAGAAACTCTTAACTTCATCTTCTACAGAAGTTGCACTCTGGGAGTTTTCTGGACGTTTCATTTTGTCGATATCAGCAGCACCCTGTACTTCATTTAGTCCCTCGTTAGATTTCTTTTGTACTTCTTTGAGTGTAGGAGGTGGAGACTTAGCTACTTCGTCAGTTTTGCGTTGTGTTTCTAGAAGTTGTGTAGTAGCTTCTGTTGGTTCGCTTTGGTAGCTTTCGATAGCAAAGGCGGGAATTGTGCTAGATAAAAAGATGAGCGCGCAGGTAAAAGCTATAACCAGAAACTTGAGTGGATTTAAAGCCAAGCTAAAAATTTTCATTATTCATCCTCAATCACATTTTGCAAAAGACATTACTTAATTGAAATTCATGTCTATTTTTGTTGAAAGCCTGTGTCAAAATCCTGATGATTTGCTATATTATTTAAATAGAAAAATAATAAATTAATTGTCTATCAGGATATTTTTAACAACAAGGTTCACGCAATGGTTTCATTGTTAACCAAAAAAAAATATTTAAAATCGACCCAG
>JBODRP010000298.1:0-6688 GCA_050633005.1 Trichormus sp.
TTCCTCTCAGTCAGATGCGTCGTCTTTCACGTCGCACCCCCAAGCGTTAGTTCCGCTATGCCCTAGCGTACTGAGTCCTAGTCTCAAAACGTTAATGCTGGCGTTAATATCCCTGTCTTCTACATATCCGCAATAGGAGCAAACATGAGTTCTAGTTGAGAGAGATTTTTTAACTTTTTGGCCACAGCTAGAGCAATTTTGGCTTGTGTTGTAGGGAGGTACAGCAATAGTTACCTTCCCGTACTTGTGACCAAAATATTCTAACCATTGCCTGAAAGTTGACCATCCAGCATCACTAATTGATTTGGCTAGATGTCGGTTTTTTACCATGCCTTTGACATTTAAATCTTCGTAGACTATCACATCATTAGAGTGAACAACGGAATATGCTAATCTCTTGCAATATTCTTTTCGCTGTCTACTTACTTTTAAATGTTTTTTAGCATACCTATTTCTAGCCTTGTGGTAATTATTAGACTGCCGTTGTTTAGTTTTTTTTCTTTCTTTACTAAACTTTTTGGACTTATTACGGTTAGCTCTATTTAACTGCTTTTCCGACTTGCAATAGAACTTAGGTGATGGCTCTACATTACCGTTACTGTCGGCAATAAAGTAGTTCACTCCTAAATCTAAACCAACTACTTTTTTAGTTGGTTGAGACTCTATTCTGACATCAATATCAATCGCAAATTGAGCGTAGTAACCATCAGCACGACGTACTAAACGGACTCGCTTAATCTGTTTGATATTGTAATAATTTAGGTCATAAGTCCCTTTTAGTTTTAAAGTACCTATGCCCTTTTTATCCCTAAAGGTAATAGCTTTCCTATTTTCTGAGAGTTGCCATCCTGACGTTTTATATTCTACTGAACGGCAATTTTTCTTAAACTTTGGAAAACCCTTTTTACCTTTAATTTTCTTCTTACAGTTATCGTAAAATCGAGCTATTGCAGACCAAGAACGTTCTGCGGCAGACTGCCTAGCCATTGAATTAAGTTCATCTGCAAAAGAAAATTCTTCAGCTAATACTGCACAATATTTATTAAGGTCGTATCTGCCAACATTTTTGTTATCCATCCAATAGCGCAAGCACTTGTTTTGAATGAACTGGCTAGTACGTATCGCCTCATCTATTGCGCGATATTGCTTTTCCTTTCCTTTACATTTGAACTCGTAAATTATCATGGCTCGACCTCTTTACCACAGACTTATGTTACCATGATTGACATAAATAAAAGTGCCAAATTTATTTGGCACATTCGCTTATATCCCCCGGATTCATCCGGGGGTTTTACGCATCACGACTCATAAAATTATGACCACAGCGATCGCATCTCAAGCCCGTCTGGAGTATTACTATCAGCAAATCAAAAGCATTATTTTAATGCGTCAGAATCCCATTACTGGATTACTGCCAGCTAGTACAGCCATAACTGCCCACGGAGATTACACTGATGCTTGGGTGAGAGATAATGTTTACAGTATTTTGGCAGTTTGGGGGTTAGCCCTGGCCTATCGCAAGGTAGATGAAGATCAAGGCCGCACCTATGAATTAGAACACAGTGTGATTAAATTGATGCGTGGGTTGTTATTTGCGATGATGCGACAAGCCCACAAAGTCGAACAATTTAAGCACACTCAATCACTCTTAGATGGTCTTCACGCTAAATATAATACAGCCACAGGTGATATTGTGGTGGGTGATGATGAATGGGGACATCTGCAATTAGATGCGACATCGATATTTTTATTGATGCTGGCACAAATGACTGCTTCAGGATTGCAGATAACTTATACCATTGACGAAGTTAACTTTGTCCAAAACTTGGTTTATTACATTGGACGCGCCTATCGTACCCCTGATTATGGCATTTGGGAACGGGGGAATAAAATCAATCATGGCAATGCAGAGTTAAACGCCAGTTCTGTAGGCATGGCAAAAGCAGCCTTAGAAGCTATCAACGGACTAGATTTATTTGGAGTGCGGGGCAGTCAAGCTTCTGTTATTCATGTGTTGCCAGATGAAATTGCTCGCGCTCGCATTACTTTAGAATCATTATTACCAAGGGAGTCTGCATCTAAAGAAATTGATGCTGCACTGTTAAGTATTATTAGTTATCCCGCCTTTGCTGTGGAAGATGTGCAGTTACGTGAACGCACACTTAAGGATATTATTAATAAACTCCAAGGTAAATACGGCTGCAAACGCTTTTTGCGGGATGGACACCAAACCGTTTTAGAAGATACCCAAAGACTGCACTATGAGCCTTGGGAATTGAAACAGTTTGAGCATATTGAATGTGAATGGCCGTTATTTTTCACTTATTTAGCCTTAGATGGGTTATTTCGTGGAGATAAAAAGCAAACTAAATTTTATCGAGAAAGTTTAGCCAATTTATTAATTGA
The DNA here is from genome assembly GCA_050633005.1 of Trichormus sp. GTDB lineage: Bacteria > Cyanobacteriota > Cyanobacteriia > Cyanobacteriales > Nostocaceae > Trichormus. The sequence continues at coordinate 2,407 of JBODRP010000298.1, forward strand.
GCGGGATGGGTTACATTTATTACCCGAAGTTTACTATGTCCCGGCGGAAAATGTGGAAGCTGAAAAATTAGTTCCCCAAAGTCAGCCCCGTTTACCAAATGAAAATATTCCCTTAGTATGGGCGCAAAGTTTATATTTTCTCGGTGAAATGCTCAGTGAAGGCTTATTAGCACTGGGAGATATTGATCCTTTGGGTAGACACTTGTGTGTTGGTAAACAGCGAGAAGCTTTAGTCCAAATTGCGCTACTAGCAGAAGATGAAGAATTACAAGCGAAACTAGAAGTACATGGCATTGAAACCCAAACACCCAAACAAGTAGCCCCAATTCAAGTGAGAAAAGCAGGAGAACTTTCCCAGATTTACACACAAATTGGACGTAATGATAAACTCGGTTTAACTGGGCGGCCTGTACGACGATTGCGGAGTTTAACAACATCGAGAATCTTCCGCATTCAAGGGGAAACAGTGGTATTTTTACCATCGTTTCTAGATCCCCAGCAGTTTTATTTAACTCTAGATTACCATTTTTTGGTAGATCAAATTAGGAGTGAGTTGGCGTATATTCAAAAGTATTGGAGTGATTTAGGTCGTCCGACTTTAACTTTAATGTTAACCCACACTATCTTAGAAACTGGTTCTGAGGCTTTATTAGCACTGATGCAGGAATTGAAAGAGGGTGTATGTAACGGTGTAAAAGTTAAATTAGGTCGATTAAATCAACTAATGCTGACAGCAGGAATCCAAAGAATTGATTTTCTGCAAGAGGGAGAATTTACCCAGTCCGCAATGCAAAATGCTGCCCCACATTGCTATTATTTAGCTTATCATCCTGGGAAAAGTTGGCGATTGGGGCATACACAAGAATTTCAGATGGAATGTGAGACTAACTTGAACTTGTTATTGTCATCTCTGCGTTCATCAGAAAATCTTTATGAGCAAATTGAGTTATTGCAGACATTGACACGGTTGCAAGGACTGGAGTTTGATACCGGGTTTGGGGGGCCAGATTATCCCGTAAGTGTGGCTTACTTGCTAGATGAAGTCTACACCAAAGCCGGCGATGCAGGCCACTGGGCAGTAGTGAGGCGGGCGGCTGGGTTGCGTCAGATGGTTGATATTGGTTTATCGGATGCGGTGACAATTATTTTGGTGCGGGGTAAGCAAATTGCAGTCGGTAGGGCTTACAGTGAAGCGTCATTGATTACTGTGCCGATGCCTCATAATGAGATTGTAGAGAAAATCAATAATTTCTGTCGTGAGGATATCCGCGATCGCGTTTTAACACAAGAAATCCTCATCTATCTTAGTATCCTGATCAAAACCGAGCCAGAATTATTTCAAGGACTACTTACCCTGAGAGTCGGCTATCTCATCTTATTAATTACCAGTGAACTAGCGCGAGAGTTGCGGGTAACTCAAGATGAAGCCTATGAACAGTTAATGCAGCTTGCACCCTTTGAAGTCAAAAACCGTTTGCATCAAGTTTTAAATGCTTATACAGGCATGAGTAAGTTATTGCGTCAGCAGGAATCACTGCACATCAAACAAAAAGAAAGTGATATTAATTGGGTGGTGTTACCTGTAATTGCACAAGAAGTAGAAGCAGAGGAAATTCCTGTTGGTGGTTGGCGACGCTTCCGCCAAGCTGAAGGCGCATTAAACCGTGTCCCGAAAAATTTCTTTCAGCAGGTGTGGTTATTAATGCACCATTGTAAGGGTGTAGTGATTGGCGATAAACTAGAGCGGCGCAATCGTTTAGAAAGCGATGTGATGATCTCCGAGATGACAGCCGGGGAGAAAAATTTTGCTTTATTAGTCGAGCATCTGTTAAATAAAATCGAAGCCCCAGAGTATCGCCATGTTAACATTGAAGCACTGATGGAACTAGGGGCGATCGCCTCTAAAAATCCCAGCCTGCAAATTGAAGAATACATTGTGTTAGATGTATTAATTGGTCATGCAGTGCGTTTAGCTTGGTTAGAAACACACCCAGAACGCGGCGATCGCTATGATGAAGATAAGGCTAGTGCATGGCGACATTTTTACAACACTTCCCCCAGAGATTGCACTATTTATATCCTCAAAGCCTTGAGATTCCTAACCAAGTTTGTGGAGGAAGTCCCTAGTTAAGTAGAACCTGACTTTTCACGGTATCTAGAAAACTCCTCTCGATAGAGCGAAGCTCTTCTCGTAGACTACCTCTCCTCTACCAATGTAGAGACGTTTCATGAAACGTCTCTACATATTCCCTGGTAGGGAAGGGGGCTAGGGGGTTAGGTTTGGCGTAAGTCAGAAGTAAAACAGGGTAAATAATTAAAGGTTGGTAGTGAGAACTTTAGTTCTCTGTGCGTTCTCTCCGTTCGCGGAGCGTGTCGTAGACAGAGGCTACGCGAACAAACAAGGACTAAAGTCCTTACTACCAACTGAATCCTATTATTTTTAGTTAGAAATCAATTGCAGAGTAACAATAACTCAAATTACTGTATATAGATATACATTTTTTCCATTAAAATCGAAAATTGTCACCAAAAAATCACATTTGAGTATTAAATTTTACCCTTGATTCATGTGCAACGGTAAGATTTTGGCTGAGTATTTTTGATCAGAGATGCGATCGCCACGTCGCTTACTGATACGATATACGAAAGCATATTTTCAGAATTTGGAGATTAAGAAGAATTTATCCCCTTAAATCATAAATATCTCACAATGATATTTATTTGCAGATGACAATTTATTGATGAATGGTTGATTGGACTATGTTTTAGAGATTGGACAAATTAAAAATTAGTTCCGGTTTTCTCGATAAAATATCATTAATTGTCACCACTCATGCAGTTAAAAAAGCCTAAACATAGCACTACATAAAGTCAACTAGAGAGGAAGACAAAATGTCAAATAGCTCAGGGTTGTATATCATACTAGTCAGTGTTCACGGCTTAATTAGAGGACATAATCTAGAGTTAGGACGAGATGCTGACAACGGTGGACAAACAAAATATGTAGTAGAACTGGCGTGTACATTAGCTAAACACCCAGAAGTAGAAAGAGTTGACCTAGTAACTCGGTTGGTACAAGATCCAAAAGTTAGTTCTGACTATGCCCAACCAGTAGAAGTTCTCTGCGATAAAGCCCAAATCATTCGCCTAGCCTGTGGCCCCCGGCGTTACCTCCGCAAAGAAGTTCTCTGGCCTTACTTAGATACCTTTGCCGATGAACTACTCAGACATATTCGCAAAGTTGGTAAAATACCCAACGTTATTCATACACACTACGCTGATGCAGGCTATGTAGGTAGTCGGGTTGCAGGCTGGCTAGGTATACCCCTCGTCCATACAGGCCACTCTCTGGGACGAGTGAAACTGCAACGCTTACTAGAACACGGAACTAAACAAGAAAGTATTGAGGAAAACTTTCACATCAGCACCCGCATCGAAGCAGAAGAAATTACCCTTGGTGGAGCAGCATTAGTCATCGCTAGTACCAATCAAGAAGTTGAAGAACAATACAGCATTTACGATCGCTACCAACCAGAGAGAATGGTAGTGATTCCTCCAGGTGTGGCTTTAGAACGTTTCTACCCAGCACCTGATCATTGGCCAAATCCACCGATTTACGAGAAATTACAACGATTTCTGCAAGATCCCTACAAACCGATGATTACCGCTATTTCTCGTCCGGCAATTCGGAAAAATGTAGGTACTTTAATCAAAGCCTTTGGGGAAGATCCACAACTACGCCAGTTAGCCAATTTGGTAATTGTGCTGGGAAATCGAGATGATATCACCACAATGGAATCAGTCTCCCGCCAAGTGTTGACGGAAATTTTCCAATTAATCGATCGCTATGATCTTTATGGTCATGTCGCCTATCCCAAACATCATACCTCCGATGATGTACCCGATTTATATCGGCTCACAGCAAAAACCCGGGGCGTTTTTATCAATCCCGCCCTCACCGAACCCTTTGGATTAACTCTGATTGAAGCTACAGCTTGTGGTGTACCTATTGTTGCCACATCTGACGGTGGCCCACGAGATATCATTGCCGCTTGTCAAAACGGCTTACTGGTTGATCCTCTGAATATTCCAGACATCCAGAATGCACTGCGAACAACTTTAACCAATGCTCAACAATGGCAGCGTTGGTCTAATAATGGTTTAATTAATGTTCGTCAGCATTTCTCTTGGGAGAGTCACGTTGAGCAATATCTAGAAAAAGTCTGCCGCTTCCCCCGACAAAAGGTACAATCTTTACTCAGTCCTCTGGTAACATTTCCAG
>JBODRP010000299.1:0-6684 GCA_050633005.1 Trichormus sp.
CAAGTTCTGGAAGTGTTCTGAAATCCGTTCTATGGTGCTAGTGTCAAACATCTCTGCATTGTAGCCAAACACCGTACCTAGTCCGTTATCCTGTTCCCGCAAGACCAAGATCAGATCGTATTTGTTCTTGCCATTATAAATATAACCAAACAGGGAAGTAATAGTTAAATCAGGTAGCTGTACCGATGCCATGCCTCGACCTTCAGACCAAGGGGGGTTGAGGGAAAATTTGACTTGAAATAGAGGTGAACTATTGCGATTGCATTGTTGTGGACTGAGTTCTTCAATCAGTCTTTCAAAAGGTAGGTCTTGATGGGTATAGGCCTCTAAGCAATCCTGACGTACTCGGTTTAACAGTTCTCGAAAAGTTGGGTTTCCTGCCAAGTTACTCCGCAGAACTAGAGTGTTAGAAAAAAATCCAATCAGCCTCTCAGTTTCCACTTGTCCCCTACCTGCACTAGCAAAGTTAATCAGTAGGTCTTCTTGTCCAGAGTAACGGTAGAGTAATAGCTCAAAAACCGTCAGTAAAGTCATAAAGAGGGTGACTCCCCACTTTTGACTCAGGTCGTTTAAAGCATTGTTAAGAGATTTTGGTAAGAGTCGGGCAACGCGATCGCCGCGATAAGTCTGCTTATTCGCAGGACGGGGGCGATCGTAAGGTAACTGAATAATCGGTAAACTACCTGCTAATTTTTGTTGCCAGTAGTTGACTTGAGACTCCAATACTTCTCCTTGCAGCCATTGATGTTGCCAATGGGCAAAGTCAGCATACTGTACTGGTAAAGGAGGTAAAGGAGAGGGTTTTCCCTCAGCCAAGGCTTTGTAGATGGTAGTTAAGTCTTGATAGAAAACATCCGAGGAAGCTCCATCACAAACTATGCAGTGCATATTCCAAATGAACAAATGCTCTTGCTGACTTAGGCGTAGCAGCAAGACTCGCAAAATCGGGCCTTTGGCTAAATCAAAGGGTCGATGAGCCTCATCGGTTGCCAGTCGCAAAGCTTCAGCTTCCCGTTCTGCCTCTGGTACTTGCCGCAAGTCAACGATTGGCAGAGTCAAGGAAACATCAGTGGCAATCACTTGAGTTGGCTTGCCATCCACGGCGGGGAAAGTTGTTCGCAGTACTTCATGGCGACGCACAACTTCTTTGAGACTTTCCTCTAGGATACTAACGTTGAGATTCCCCGTAAAACGCACAACTACGGGCATATTGTTGGAGGAACTATCAGGTTCAAACTGATGTAAGAACCATAACCTTTGCTGACCAAAGGAAAGTGGTAAGTTGTCATTGCGTTCACAGCAGACGACTGGGGGAATATTGGCACTAGCTACTGTGGTAATCTGCCGCAGAAATTTGATGATTTCTGTTTTTTGAGTTTTTAAATCTGCCATTAACTCCGGTGTGAGGCTGTCTTTGGCTGCGCGGTAACGCAAGCGATCGCCCTCTAGCCAAAGTTGCACATTTCGCTGACGTAACTCAGACAGTACTTGATCCAATGTTTTCATAGCTCACCCTCTTCGTAATCATCTGCTATTTCACCCTCGGCAGCTTGAAAGCCTTGAGTAGCCCAACGCAAAGTCTCCACCCTTTGGGCCAATTCCGCAACTGTTGGTAATTCAAATAAATTCGACATCAAGATTTCTACTTCCAAAGCTTGGCGTAGTCGAGAAACTACTTGAATGCCTACTAGAGAATATCCCCCCAGTTCAAAAAAGTTGTCGTAAATCCCTACCCGCTTCACTTTCAGAACCTCAGTCCAGACATCAGCAATCGTTTGCTCAATTGGAGTACGTGGTGCGACATAATTTGCTGCTAATTCTGGACGATCCGCATCCGGCTTTGGTAATCCTCGCCGATCAACTTTGCCATTAGCATTTAATGGCATGGTTTCTAGTGCCATTAAAACCTTCGGCACCATATAATCAGGGAGTTTTTGTTTTAAGAATTGACGTAACTCAGAAATGACGGGTACGTTATCTTCACCAGTTTCTGGGACAAAATAACTTACCAGCAGTTTTTCCCCAGGAGTATCTTCTCGAACAATGGCAACGGCTTCTTTTACGGTCGGATATTGTAAAAGTGCGGTTTCAATTTCACCTAATTCTATACGGAAACCACTGACTTTTACTTGATTATCAATTCGACCCAGGTATTCAATATTGCCATCTGGTAAATAGCGTGCTAAGTCTCCACTCTTATATAACCGTGATTCAGGGTCTAGGCTAAAGGGATGTGGAATAAATCTTTCAGCAGTTAAATCAGGACGCTGGAAATATTCGCGCGCTAAACCATCACCACCAATATATAACTCTCCTGTGATCCCAATGGGGACTGGTTGTAAATGGGAGTCTAAAATATAAACTTGGGTATTAGCAATTGGCTGACCAATAGGAATAGAAGCTCCAGGTTTTAGTGGTGCTTTAATCTCATAACAGCAGGTAAACGTTGTACTTTCCGTTGGCCCATACCCATTAATTAATTTACAGTTTTCTACTGTACTGAGGAATTTCTGCACATGAGAAACCGATAAAACATCACCACCCGCTAATAGTTGACGTAGGGGTTTTAAGGCATCAATTTTTTCATCAACTATCAGATGAAATAATCCGGCTGTTAACCACAGGGTTGTAACGTTGTATTGCTGAATAATTTGTCCTAATTCATCTAAAGATGGGGTGTGGGGAGGGAAGATTACCAGTTTTGCACCGTTGAGTAAGCAACCCCAAATTTCAAAAGTTGAAGCGTCGAAGGAAATAGGGCTAATTTGCAGAAATACTTCTTCATCTGTGAGGTTGACATAGTTAGTTTCTTTGACTAATCTAACTACACCTTGATGAATAACACTTACACCTTTGGGTTGACCTGTAGAGCCAGATGTATACATAACGTAAGCCAAGTTATCAGGCTTAACGCTAGTATTTGGATTGTCTATTGTGTTTTGGCTTATGCTATCCCAATCAGTATCTAAACAAATGACACTGGCAGTATGTGTAGGTAGTTTTTCAACTAGTTGTTTTTGGGTCAATAATAATTTAATATCGGTGTCCGCAAGCATGAACTGCAAGCGTTCTTGAGGATATCCCGGATCTAGGGGTACATAAGCTCCACCTGCTTTCAGAATCCCTAAAAGACCTACTACCATTTCAAAGGAGCGATCAACGCAGATCCCCACCAGAGCGTCTGCACCTATTCCTAAATTTCGCAGATATTGGGCTAATTGATTCGCTCTTGAGTTTAACTGCCGATAAGTAAGTTGCTGTTCTTGAAATACTAACGCTATTGCATCGGGGGTACGTTCTACTTGCTCCTCAAATAACTGATGAATACATTTATCTTGGGGATAGTCTGTTTGTGTTTGATTCCATGTTGCTAATAGCTGCTGTTCAACTGCTGGCAAAATGGGCAATTTAGCAATAGTTTGGTCGGGGTTAGCAACTATACCCAATAGTAAGGTTTCAAACTCTGCCATGCGGCGGCGGATAGTGTCAGCATCAAATAAGTTAGTGTTGTACTGACATTCCAACGTCAACTGACCACGCAATTCCGTAGCGTTGATAAATAGTTCAAAGTTCTCGAAGGAGCGAGGGTTAGAGAAAAATTCTACTTCTAGTCCCAGGAAGGGAAGCTGATCACTGTCTAAGCCCTGATCAATATTAAAGGTGATGGGAACTAAGGGTATGCGGCTAGAATCCCGTGGCAGTGATAATTTTTTCACTAAACTGCCAAAGGTAAACTGTTGATGATCGTAACCATCTAAAATGGTAGACCGTCTGGCTTGTAAGTACTCGCTAAAAGTTTGTGCGTTATTTATCTGAGTACGTAAAGGCAGTAAGTTTACACAATGACCTACAAGGTTATACTGTCCTGAAGCAGCTTGTCCTGCGGCTGCAATACCTACTACCAAGTCATTCTGCCCGGTCAAGCGATGTAACCAAACCTCAAATCCTGCGAGGATAGTGGTCATAAAGCTACAACCAAATTTTGTTCCTAGTTGTTTGATCTTGGTAACTAGTTCTGAGTTGATTTGCCAGTCTTCCCGGGCGGCGTTAAAGGTTCTCAGTGGGGGACGCGGACGGTCAGTAGGAAAATCTACTATGGGTACGGAGTCAGAGAATTGCTCTAACCAATATTGTTCTGTGGCGATCGCTTCTAGACTTTGTTCTTCACTTTCTTCTAAGATCGCATATTCACTAAATTTTTCTGGTGGCTCTAAATTAGCTCTTATCCCTTGCTTTAAAGCAGAATACATCTGGCCTAAATCTGGCATCAGCACTCCCCAAGACCAACCATCACAAATAATGTGATGGGCTGTTAAGGTGACTAGATACTCCTGTTGATGCAATTTGATAATTTTTGACCGGAATAGAGGCCCATGTTCTAAATCAAAGGGTTGCTCTACTTCTTGTTTTAATAGTTTAGCTACTTGGACATCGCGCTCTTTCGACTCTAGTGAAGAAAGGTCAATTACAGGAATATCAATCTCCAATGAGTCCACAATACAAAGTGTACTGCCATCAGTACTAAAGGTTGTCCTCAGAGCTTCATGACGTTGGACTAGTTCTTGCAAAGCCAATTCCAAGGCCGCTAAATTTAATTCTCCTGTCAAACGAAGAGATGTAGATTCGTTATATGCACAATTAGCACTGTCATCCATTTGCACAGAAGCCCAAATTTCCTTTTGAGATTCTGTTGCTGGGGCAGTTAATAATAATTCTCCCTCTGCAAATGGATCAAAATCAACAGCAGTTAATCCAGATTTATTCTCTACAGATGATAAATTCATAAGCAGTAAATATTTAGTGTTTATTCGCGCTTCAAAATGAAAGCTTACTTCTTATACCAAAATTATATGCAATTAAGCAAGTATTAACGATGAAGAGATTGTATAGCTAATAAGCGGTATTTTAAAGAATTACGCATCGGTATCTCCACAAATCTATATGTTAATGATGCAATCAACAGGACAACACCTATAAATATTCCCAAAGATAGCAAACATTCATATTCATTGAATTTACTCCCAAAGGAGTTATTAAAATTATAAAACCACCAAGTTTTTATTAACTCCTGAAGCCACCAATGAATCATATAAATAGAATAAGATATTTTTCCTAAGTATATCATAAAAGAAGAATTGAGATATTTGGCTATAAAGCCATTATTTTTACCTGATAAAGATAAAATTAGTAAAGAAAAAGCTGGTAACACTATCCAGTCATGAACACTGCGAATTAAACGCGAATCACCCCATCCAAAATTGAAAACCACGATTATCCATGATAGGGCTATGATTGTTAATAAATTATTATGCCAATATTTCTGATAACTACCTTTTTGATATACCTTATAAGTAATAATTCCGAGGATACATTCTAGCCCGCATCTAGCTATCGAAGGTATACCAACAACAGTATCTAAATTGCCTCTAGTTAAAGTAACAAATAATAAGAGTACAAAACTACAAACATAAATTAATAAATCATGATTTTGATGTTTACTTAAAAGTTTTACCAAGAGGAATGGGAATATCAAATAAATCACAAATTCTACACTAATTGACCAAGCTGGTTCATTCCAATAGGTATTACACCAAAATAATGGCGGACAATCCAAAGCAAAAGCTTGTAAAAGAAAAACATTTGCAAACAAAGCAAGTAAGTTAAATTTACCCGTAAAAGGTTCAGCGTTTGGTAAAAATATTTTAATAATTTCTAATCCAATAAAAAGTAGTAATACAAATATATGTAGAGGATAAATTCTAGCAAATCGTGATAATAAATATGAACCGTATTTATGTAAGTTTACTGATGATGAAAAATAGGTGAAATAAACGTGGCTCATAATAAAACCACTCAACATGAAGAAAAAATCAACCCACAAATAGCTGTTATAAAAAAAATCAGTATAGGATGATAACACCTCACCAGTTTTAGGCAAGGCGTAGTAAGAAAAATGGAGTATTACAACTGATAAAGCTGCAATTCCTCGTATAGAAGTCAGAGGTGGAATATTTTTGACCGAACTATTCATCAAAGTTATCTCCAAAATTGTATAAAACCTTAATCACTCCTTCCCTGATTATTGTTCAAGACGTAAATAAAAACCTTCATAGTTACGTACAAATCGTTCAGGATGAAAAGGAATAGAACAGGAACGTTCTAATTTCCAATTATCAATCAATTTATATCCAAGTGCTGAAAGTGATTCAATGAACTCGTATTTATTTTGAATTTTATAAGGACAAAAAGTATAGCCAATATTTTGTAATGTGATAAAGGTTTCTCCATCATAAAATGGTACGTGATTAATTAATAGGTGTTGTGGTTTGGTGTGCAGTTGCCCTAGCATTTCAGCCAGTGATGGCTCTATATATTGCAAAGTCCCACAAGTGATTAAAATCTTGTAATTCTCAGCACGAGAAAAATGTGTAGTAAAGGATAAGCCTGGATTATCACCTTTTCTAGCTAATTCTTCTCCTGCTTTCACTACTTCTGGAATCTCACATACTAACCATTGCAAATCTTCAGGATATTGCAAAAATTTTTTGTAGCTATAATAGCCGTGTCCTACATTTCCACCCAGATCAAACACAGTAGAATTGTTAGTAAATGCAGATGCTAACCAAACGAGAATCGGATAATCTTGGGAATTAAACTCATCCGCTTCTCTGGCAGTAGTTAATT
>JBODRP010000300.1:0-6675 GCA_050633005.1 Trichormus sp.
GGAGAAAAATACAATGCCCAATGCCCAATGCCCAATGCCCAATGCCCAATGCCCATTCCCCAATCCCTTAACCCTATTTAATCTGCACAAAGCAGTATTTACAAGGAAAATTAAGTAATTATTATAGAAAAATAATTATGGTTTTCATTGAGATATTTTAACAAATATGAGGAAGTGATCATTCTCTGCGGAAACTTCACGAACCAGTACAAGTCAAAGTAATTCAGTGCATTTGGTCGCCAGAGGAGCATAACTGGTGTGCAGAACCTAAAACAGAAAATATCACCTCCATTTATTGATTACGGATGGAATGTATATTTTAATTTAGTGTACTATCGTATTAGTACACCTAGGATTGATTTACCTAAATCTTCCTGCCTGCAAAAATTGATGATTACTCAGTACACCAAAGGCTCTCATAAATGTTACAATTGTTAACAAATATTAGATACAAAAATGTTCATTCCCCTACCTTTTATCTAACCCTAGATACTTGTGCCAGTTAGGGAATAACTGTAACTTCTAGCAGTTAAAGACCCATTGAGACTGAGATAACAGCCGCCGCTCATCGGTTGTACAAATTAGAAAACATAACAAACACCCCAGTTTAACTGGGTAGTACCGGCAAAGAGCATCTATCAGTTAATGACCCTACCAACAAGTCCAAAATTACCAAAGAGTAGCGCCATGAAGACCGCTCAGACAGCCACAGACCTCGTGCGGACTTACCTGCGTGAGATTGGCCGTGTACCACTCTTAACCCACGAGGAAGAAATTTTTTATGGTAAACAGGTACAGCGTTCATCCATATTGCAGGAAGTGCGAGAGGATCTGTTCAATAAGTTAGGTTATGAGCCGAGCTTAGAAGAGTGGGCAAAAGCGGCAGATTTAGATATAGCAGAATTAAACACAGCGATCGCTGAAGGCGAATTTGCCAAACGCAAAATGGTAGAAGCCAATTTGCGGCTTGTGGTATCCGTTGCCAAAAAGTACATTAAACGCAATGTCGATTTATTGGACTTAATCCAAGAAGGCAGTATTGGAATGCAACGGGGTGTAGAAAAGTTTGACCCCACCAAAGGTTATAGATTTTCTACCTACGCCTATTGGTGGATTCGCCAAGCTATTACCCGTGCGATCGCCGAAAAAGCCCGTACTATCCGCCTACCGATTCATATTACCGAAAAGCTTAACAAAATTAAAAAAGCCCAACGCCAACTATCTCAAAGACTAGGACGCGCTCCCACAGCATCTGAACTAGCCAGTGAATTAGAATTAACCCCTAAGCAGGTACGAGAATACTTAGAGAAAGCACGTTTGCCCCTATCTTTAGACCTACGCTTAGGAGATAACTACGACACTGAACTAGGAGAAATGCTAGAAGATCCCGGTGCTTCTCCTGAAGATTTTGTCATGCAATCCTCTCTATCTCACGACTTAGATCGTCTCATGGAGCAACTTACCCCTCAACAAAAAGAGGTAATCAAACTCCGGTTTGGTCTAATGGATGGACAGGCTTTAACTCTGGCAAGAATAGGCGAAATTCTCAACATTAGTCGAGAACGAGTCCGGCAAATTGAAAGAGAAGCTTTAACTAAACTACGTAAGTCTAAAGCCAACATGAATGAGTATTTGGCAAGTTAGTCAATAAGTAGAACGAGTTGAAAAAAATCAACTCTGTTAAGTAATGTAAAAATACTAAGATTGAGTTTGTAGTAAGGACTTTAGTCCCTATTTGAGAACTAAAGTTCTCACTACAAACCTTTAATTATTTAGCTCGTTCTACTTAGTCATTAGTATAGGCTGGGTTAAGCGTGGTGCAACCCCACAGGATCAACCCTGTTATATATCCTGATGTCAAAACCCATCACTTCTAATGATGATTGATTAATGATCATTGACCATTTAGGCGAGAAAATCCCATGTTTGCTGTACGGTTACACCTACTCCCGATCGCAAATTAACTTGTTACATTAATTGACAGGAACACTAAATAGACTATTAAGTCAAGTAGATAACAGACCTCAGCCTACTCAATTCACTAACACCACATTCAACCGTGGTAGTACAGGAGGTACAAAGTGAGTAATCCATCTAACCGAGTATCAGAATTTTTTGAAAGCGAATCAGAAACAAATAATTTACTCTGGCAGTATGTGAAGTCATTAAACCCAGAGACAGTTAACCAGCTATCTAAACCAGCCTCCCCTGAAGTTTTTCAAGTCATGGAGCGTAATATAGTAGGGCTTTTGGGTAATCTGCCTTCTGAACACTTTGACATTACTATTACTACCAATCGAGAAAGCCTAGGACGGTTATTAGCATCTGCAATGATTAGTGGTTACTTCCTGCGAAATGCCGAACAAAGAATGAGCTTTGAAAAAGTATTGCAAGGAACTGAGGGCAATAACCACGAAGTGGAATAGCATTTAACCTCTTCCCAGATGAATCCTATATCCTTGAGTAAATAGCTTGTGAAATTACCAAGGAAAACTACTTAATTAGTAGTCATGTGTTAGCTGCATTTGCTACAGTAATCACGCAAGCTAACGCTGATTATTTTTGAAGATATTTATTCACCATCAATGACCCCATTAAAGTTTTAAGCAAGATAGAAGCCGTATAATGAGTGCAAACTCGGCAGATATTTCAGAAATCTGCTGAGTTTTGTTGTGTATAGTCAGGGTTCGCAAACCTTAGTTTCCCAAGTGCCGTGAGGTTTTAAATGAACAAAACCACTACTTTACCACCACACAAAATTATTGGTGTAGCCGTAATTTGGAATGAACACCAGCAAATTTTAATTGATCGTCGTCGTCCAGAAGGGGCTATGGGTGGTTTGTGGGAATTTCCTGGTGGAAAAGTCGAGTCCGGCGAAACAGTTGAAGAGTGTATTAAAAGGGAAATTTACGAAGAACTGGGAATATTCGTGGCAGTAGGAGAACATCTCATTACAATTGATCACACTTATACTCATTTACGTGTCACGTTGACAGTACATCACTGTCGCTTGCTTTCAGGCGTTCCCCAACCCCTAGAGTGTGATGAAGTTCTTTGGGTAAGTTTAGATGAGTTAGAACAATTTACTTTTCCCCAAGCTAACGCTCAGATTATCGCTGCATTAAAAGGGGATGGTGTGTAGGGGAGGGGGTAGGGGGCAGGGAGCAGGGAGCAGGGGGCAGGGGGCAGGGAGCAGGGAGCAGGGGGCAGGGAGCAGGGGGCAGGGAGAAGGGGGAGACAAGGTAGACAAGGTAGACAAGGTAGATTTTACTCCAATGCCCCATGCCCAATGCCCAAAATTCTTTAATTTTGAATTTTGAATTTTGAATTGATATGCCCCATTACCGTAACAATGTATTAACTCATTCAGGTTGAGTCACCGAATTTTCTACAATATTCGCAGAGACAGTGATCGAGGGTGTAAGTGAATCAATGCCTAAAACCGTTGCCGATATAATGAGTCCTGAGCCAATTGTTGTCGGGCCAGCTACTCCACTTCAAGAAGCAATCCAAATTCTGGCAGAACGACGTATCAGCGGCCTCCCTGTTGTCGATGATGTCGGTAAATTGTTGGGCATTATCTCAGAAACTGACTTGATGTGGCAAGAAACTGGTGTAACACCTCCGGCATACATCATGTTTTTGGATAGTGTGATTTATTTAAAAAATCCTGCTGCCTATGAACGGGATCTGCATAAAGCTTTAGGACAAACTGTTGGAGAAGTGATGAGTAAAAATCCTGTGACTATCACTCCTGACAAGACTGTAAAACAAGCAGCCCAACTCATGCACGATCGCAATGTTCATCGCTTACCTGTATTAGATGAGACTGGTAAAGTTATCGGGATTCTCACCCGTGGTGACATTGTTCGGGCGATGGCTGCTAGTTAGTCAATTGTCTTGTAGGGTGCGTCAGATATGAAACATATGTTTATTAGCAGCATTTAAACAGTCTGAAGCACCCTACTAATATGCCAGTTACCTAAGTCCTGGACTTTTGTGAAACACTTTGAGAAATTAGGATAATTAAATGAGTACAACTCCTGAGTCTGTAAGACAGTTGCTCAGTTCTGAAGATTTGGGCGATCGCTTGCGTGCTGTAAATCAAATCCGTGAACTTGAACCCGCTACTGCTTTTGAACTGGTACAAATCGCCATTGGTGATAGTAATTCCCGTGTTCGCTATTCAGCAGTGAGTCAGTTCGATACTCTCGGTACTCAGGACTTAGATTTATCGTTGGATTTATTGCGGGGTTTGTTAAAAGATCCAGAAGCTGATGTACAAGCAGCAGCCGCCGATTGTCTAGGTGCGTTGAAGTTACACGCAGCTTTTGAAGATTTACAACAGCTTTACAACACCACCCCTGAGTGGCTAGTGCAATTTAGTATTATTGCCGCATTGGGAGAGTTGGGTGATCCGCGATCTTTGGAATTACTCAAGCAAGGCTTGGCATCTGATGTAGAATTAGTCCAAACTGCTGCTATTAGTTCCCTGGGAGAGTTGGGAGATTTACAAGCAGTTCCTTTGTTAGCTGTCTATGCTACTAACCCTGATTGGCAAATGCGTTATAGAGTAGCACAGGCTTTGGCGCGTTTGGGTGGTGCAGAGGCTAAGGCTATTTTAGAAACTTTAGCAAATGATGAAGTAGATGCGATCGCCACTGAAGCCAAAAAATCTTTGCAATTAGTTGAATAACGCCTAATGTGAATTAAATCTTGGTAATTCCCTAGACATTTGTAGGGGTGGGTTAACAAACATGATCAACTATTAACGATAATCTGGGTGAACCCACCCCTACGGAATCTCCTCAGAGCCAAGCAGAGGCTATTTCTTGCATAGAAGGCTTTACTAATTCACATCAGACATGAATAACCTTTCGGAACTTACGCAAGTTGAAACTGAAAAGCTGATTCTTGCGTAATGTTCACACTTTTATATCGTTTTAGTTTTCATCTGACGACGACGCACCAACATCAAACCAGCTACCGCACCTAACCCAATCATTGTGGTAGGTTCAGGTATAGGTGTGCAGCAAAAAGAAGTATGAGCAACTAATTTGAAATCAGGGCCATGAAAGCCAGTCTCAGATATTAATTTCAAACCACTAACTAAACTACCGCTAGTTAATCCCAAATCAGCAAAGCTGACACCCCAAGCACCTACATTTTGAGCTTTAGTAATTTCTGTTGTTTTGATCTCAAAGCCAGCGAATTGCCAGAATAACTTATCTATTGTAAAAGCATTACCCAGTAGATATCCAGAAGCATTAATTGCTTGAACTTTAAGATCACTGTTCATTCCTCGTTCCCAGAAGAAGAAACTGTCTATTTTAGTGTTGCTTGATGCAACCGCACTTTCAAAAAATACATCAAGCTCAAACGCACCACCATCTTCACTATCGATAATATTGTTTAAGTTGTTATTACCTAAGTAGGCGGCAATTTCTGAAGCTAAGGGTTTTTCCTTGGGAGTTAAACCTGGAGGGGGAGTAGCGTTATCACCGTTGTCAGTACTAGCTGGGCCTAGATCGGCGAAGTTTTTAATAATGTTAACAGAATTAACTAACTGAAAGTCAACAATAGTCTTACCATCATTACGAACAATAGAGAGCAATTCAATATCTGCTGTAGGATCGGTAACAGGATTGGGGCTAAAGTTGGTGGTGAAAGTACCAGCTTCCGCAGAGTTAGACATAGCTACAGCTGCACTCAGAGCCAGTACCATAGATGTGAATATATTTTGACCTTTCATTCGTTGTTGCGAAAAATCTTGATTTGAGCTATCTAGTCAGAAAGTAAACGTTTCAACCCTTTACCCCATCTGATGTTAAAAAATTCAGTTTGATTTTTTCACCAGAGTGATCAAAGCGTGTGACTTGCAATACAGAGTTTATCACCTTAAATTTACTTAGGTAATAGGTATTTATTGAAAGTTATCTCAAGAAAACCTGATATTATATGTTTTTTAGATAATTTTTATGCTTTCTGCGTTGATTTATCAGCAATTAGGCATGAAACCACAACATTCATATAGAAATCTACTTTGATTTAGAGAAGAAATCACAGTATATGTAATATATGTAGGGTGCGTTAGCGACAGCGTAACGCACCGCAAGTTGTGATGGGTGCGTTACGGCTTACGCCTAACACACCCTACTGGCTTGAAAAGTCCTAAATTTATTTTTTCTGTTCCCTCTTCACATTGGGATCAATTAAGGGTGTTCAAATATAAGAAATATCAATAGTTTGTATTATATTTATCCAAGAAAATTAAACATTTTCCGTAAAAGCAACTTAATTCAAAAAGATTAGTTATAACTTTATTGCATATTTATCCTTAAATTAAGTACTTATACTTGATGTCTTAGATTGCGTGGATATCACCTGGTTTATATAAAACTTCAAGAAGATAATTAAGAAAAGTTTAATTTTGTTTTCGTGTTTGTAAAAAACTAGTTTTTCACATAGATGAAAGGGTGCAGATTACCCCGTTTTTTAGCTATGTAAGCAAGGATATTTATGTCTTTTGATAATGCAGCTAACACATTAAAGACTGCAAAAGAAATAACTCTTACCACCAATATTCAGACTTTCAGTGGTTGGGTGGGTTCGTCAGACATCAATGATTTCTATAGTTTTAGGCTCACTGGAAGTAGTAGTCTTAACATCTCTCTT
>JBODRP010000301.1:0-6670 GCA_050633005.1 Trichormus sp.
AATGACAATAAAAAATCCAAATATGATCAATAATAAAAGTGTGATAGTTATAAAAATAGCAATACTTCTTTTTACGCGGAGTCTCTGTAAAAAGGTAACAAAATTGTTTAAAACTGTTGCTAAAACTATAGCAGCAAATACTATTAAAAGTATTTGGCGAATTTGCCAAACAATATAAAAAGAGATAATAACTAGAAAAAATCCAATCCATTGACCAAAACGCACAATTTCGCCTCCATAATCTAATAAAATAAGCGATTGTGCTGACTTGATTATTTAAATAGTAATTTTTGTTTATTGACAGTAAAGCTTCACAAAGAGAGATTTATTGACTAGAAATATTGATCTATAGGAGTAGTTGCCGTCATCAACACGACGCAGAAGGAGGTAGGGTGTTGATTTTGTAACTTACTCATAACTCATTACTTATTAATCATTACTTATAGCAATTCCCAGTTAAGTGAGGTACAGATCATATTTTGAAACGCAGAGGGGCGCGGAGTAAAGCGCAAAGGTACGCAGAGATTTGTACTTCAGCAGAGTAAGAAAGGCTATATTACTCATTACTTATTACTCATTACTCATTACTCATTACTCATTTAATTTGCCTCACCCATGATGACACCAAAACTTTAGCGTAGCTATGCACATGGGTTAGTACCCTCAGCAGACTGAACCCAAATTGTGTTAGAATTGTAGCAAAATATGGCAATTATTCAAGAGAAATTTTGCGTAATTTTGCGTTTGTTGCAGCAATAAAGCTAAAATCTAATTTTTTTGGAGTTTTTTAGTTTATGACAACCTCACAGGAGAGGATTATCCCGACGGATCTGCGGAATGAAATGTCCCGGTCTTATCTGGAATACGCCATGAGTGTCATTGTGGGCAGGGCGTTACCAGATGCCAGGGATGGTCTAAAACCTGTGCATCGTCGCATCCTCTATGCCATGCACGAGTTAGGGCTAACCCACGATCGCCCCTTTAGAAAGTGCGCCCGTGTTGTCGGGGAAGTGTTGGGTAAATATCACCCCCATGGCGATACAGCAGTATACGATGCTTTGGTGCGGATGGCGCAGGATTTTTCCATGCGATCGCCCTTAATTAACGGTCATGGTAACTTTGGTTCAGTAGACAATGACCCACCGGCGGCGATGCGTTACACAGAGTGCCGCTTGCAAGCGTTAACTAGTGCCGCTCTACTGCAAGACATCGAATCAGAAACCGTAGATTTTATTGATAACTTCGACGGTTCACAACAAGAACCCACAGTTTTACCCTCGCGCATTCCCCAACTATTACTAAATGGTTCTTCCGGGATTGCGGTGGGGATGGCGACGAATATTCCCCCCCACAACTTAGGCGAACTCATCGATGGTTTAGTGGCGTTGATTCACAACCCTGAAATCACCGACTTGCAGTTAATGCAACATATTCCAGGGCCAGACTTCCCCACAGGCGGACAAATCCTAGGAACATCGGCAATTAAAGAAGCCTACACCACAGGCCGGGGTTCAATTACCATGCGCGGTGTCGCCAACATCGAAACCATCGAACAGCGAGGCCGTCCCGACAGAGAAGCCATCATCATCACCGAATTACCCTATCAAACCAACAAAGCAGCGTTAATTGAAAAAATTGCCGAGTTGGTAAACGACAAGCGGATTGAAGGAATTGCAGATATCCGCGATGAAAGCGATCGTGATGGGATGCGAATTGTGATTGAACTCAAGCGTGATGCTTATCCCCGCGTCGTTTTAAATAACCTCTACAAACAAACACCACTACAAGCTAACTTTGGGGCAAATATGTTGGCGTTAGTCAACGGTGAACCCCAAATCCTCACCCTCAAGCAGTTCCTGAACGTATTCCTGGATTTTCGTATTGAAGCGATTACCAGACGCACCCGTTACGAATTGCGAAAAGCGGAAGAACGTGACCACATCTTACAAGGGTTACTCATTGCCCTAGCTCAGTTGGATGCCATTATTAGCTTAATTCGTCATGCCCCCGATGCCCCCACAGCCAAAGGCGAGTTAATCACAACCTACGGACTATCAGAAGTACAAGCTGATGCCATTTTACAAATGCAGCTACGGCGATTAACAGCCCTAGAAGCCGATAAAATCCGCCAAGAACACGAAGATTTACAAACACAAATCTCTAATTTGCAGGATATTTTGGCACGGCGGGAACGGATTTTAGAAATTATTGAAACCGAAATCACCCAAATTAAAACCAGTTTTGCCACACCCCGACGCACCGTCATCACCCACGCCGAAGGGGAAATTGATGAGCGGGACTTAATCGCCAACGAAAAAGCCTTAATTTTAGTCACCGAACAAGGCTACATCAAACGGATGCCTGTGAATACCTTTGAAGCCCAAAGCCGTGCCACCAGAGGTAAAGCCGGTGCAAAGGTAAAAGAGGACGATACGATTGAGCATTTCCTAACTTGCTGTGATCACGATAGCGTTTTATTCTTTAGCGATCGCGGTGTCGTCTACTGTCTCAAAGCCTATCAAATCCCCGTGGGTTCTCGCACCAGTCGCGGTACACCCATTGTCCAATTACTCCCCATCCCCAAAGAAGAAAAAATCACCTCCATTGTCCCTGTCGATGAGTTCACTAGTGAAGAATATCTAGTCATGCTCACCAAAGGCGGCAACATTAAGAAAACAGAAATAGCAGCCTTTAGTAACATCCGCGCCAATGGTTTAATCGCCATTTCCCTAGAAGAAGGGGATCAACTGCGCTGGGTACGTCGCGCCAAAGTTGAGGATAGTGTCATCGTCGGTTCTCGTCATGGCATGGCGATTCACTTTAGATGTAACCATGAACAATTGCGTCCTTTGGGAAGGGCTACCCGTGGAGTGAAGTCCATGAAACTCAAGCCAGGGGATGAACTCGTGGGAATGGATATTTTGCCAGCCGCCATTCTCGATACCTTAAATACAGAGGAAGTGGAAACCGAAGAACTCGAAACCGAAGAACTCGAAACTACCGAAGAAACCACAGAAGTTGCAGCTAATGGCAGTATCGGCCCTTGGGTATTAGTCATCACAATGGGAGGCTACGGTAAACGCGTACCCGTCGCCCAATTCCGCCTGCAAAATCGTGCCGGTCAAGGTTTGATGGCAACTAAATTTAAAAACCGCAAAACTAAAGATCAGTTAGCCACCCTCGGTATAGTCAACAACGACAACGAAATCATGATGGTGACAAGTCGTGGCATTATTATTCGGCAGGCAGTAAATGCAATTTCGATTCAATCCCGTTCCGCAACTGGGGTGAGAGTGCAACGCCTCGACGAAGAGGACGCAATTACCGGAGTAGCGATTGTTCCTCCTGATACAGCTGATACAGCAGACACAGGCGAAACAGACGAGGCAGAATGAAGTTAAAAGTTAAAAGTCAAAGGACAAAAGCAATTTTCCCTTTTGTCCTCTACCTTTTACTTGCCCTTGGTAGTGGGGTGGCGATGGGGCTAACCGTTGCCCCCGTTGGTGCATGGTTATTAGCTTGGGTAGCCCTTGCTCCCCTGTGGGTGATAGTAGGAGGCAGGGGGCAGGGGGCAGAGAGCAATGCGGTCTTGGGCTTTGCCCAAGTGGAGCAATTGCGGAGGGGCAGGGGGCAGGAAGTTGTTTTTCTGCCTTTACGCTTCTTCCTTGTTTTGCCTTTACTTTGGGGTATTGGTTATCACGGTGTTGCCCTATTCTGGATTACCGGCATTCATCCAATGGATTGGTTGGGTGTGCCTTGGTGGCCTAGTCTCGCTATCACCATTTTTTGTTGGTCATTTATTAGCCTGTGGGGGGGACTATTTCTCGTTATTTGGGCGGGTGTATTTTCCTGGCTCAAGTTGTCATCATCTTTACTACGTGTTTTAGTTGGTACAGCACTTTGGTGTGGTTTAGAAAGCCTGTGGAGTGCTGGCCCTTTGTGGTGGAGTTCTCTAGCTTACACCCAAAGCCCGCATAATCTCGTAATTTTACACCTGGGACAACTATCAGGGCCAAATACCGTCACGGCTGCTATTGTCGCCATCAATGGCTTAATTGCCGAAGCCTGGCTGAAATACCAACAAGCTAGAAACCACACCCCCAAACCCCTACACCCCTACACCCCTACACCCTTAAAATATTTAGCGATCGCCACAACCTTACTTATCACCCTGCACCTGATAGGCTGGTTTTTATACACTCGCCCCATCGCCCAAGCACCAAACACTGCCTTAAAAGTGGGGATTATTCAAGGCAATATTCCCAATAAAATTAAACTCCTTCCTGAAGGAGTGCAACGCGCCCTCAGAGGTTACACAGAAGGATATTTAACCTTAGTTAATCAAGGCGTTGATGCTGTTTTGACTCCAGAAGGGGCAATGCCTTTTTTTGACAAAGATTTACCCACCACTCCCCTAGTTGCAGCCATAGAAGACAAAGGCGTTATTGCTTGGGTGGGAGCGTTTGGCAGAAAAGGACGCAGCTACACCAACAGTTTATTTACCGTCAATAGTCAAGGTCAACTTACCAGTCGTTATGACAAATCGAAATTAGTACCCTTGGGTGAATATATCCCCTTTGAAGAAATTTTAGGGGAAATTATTCAGCGTTTATCACCACTAGATGAACATCAAGTACATGGTTCACCCAACCAAATTTTTGATACTCCCTTGGGACGGGCAATCGTCGGAATTTGTTACGAATCAGCATTTCCTGAAGTATTTCGCCGTCAAGCAGCCGCAGGTGGAGAATTTATCCTCAGTTCTTCCAACGATGCCCATTACAGTGCTGCCATGCCATTCCAACACCACGCCCAGGATATCATGCGGGCAATTGAGATTGATAGATGGTCAGTTAGAGCCACCAACACCGGATATTCGGCCTTTGTTGATCCCCACGGTCACACCCTCTGGATTTCTGGATATAATACCTACGAAACCCACGCAGCAACTATCTACCGCCGACAAACGAAAACTTTATATGTGCGTTGGGGTGATTGGTTGACACCGTTATTATTAGGCTTGGGGTTGATAGCATTTGGCACTCAATGGAAACTGATTGAAACCAGTAATCAATAAGAAATTTACTTATTACTTATTACTTATTACTTATTACTCATCCTATACCTCACTTACTTCAAAAGTGCTGTAAGTTTAATAGGGATTTCAATCCAAAATTCTGTACCCTTCCCTAATTCTGAGACACAATCGATAACTCCATTGTGTTTTTCTACAATAATTTGGTAGCTGATAGCTAGTCCTAATCCTGTACCCTTACCTACTGATTTAGTTGTAAAAAACGGATCAAAAATTCGCCTTTTAATTTCCTCCGTCATACCAGGCCCATTATCTGCAATGCGAATTAAAAGACGGGATTGCTCTGGAGATATTTGAGTAGAAATACAAATTCTTGGTTTAATAGAATTGTTATTTGACCATTGATCTTGTAAAGCATCAATAGCATTAGAAATAACATTCATAAAGACTTGATTCATCTGTCCGGCATAACATTCTATTAATGGTAAGTTGCCATAATCTTTGACAATTTCTACCCCAGAAAAATCAGGGGTGGGTTTAATGCGATGTTGCAAGATTAATAAAGTATTATTGATACCTTCATGAATATTAACTAATTTATTTTCAGATTCATCTAAACGAGAAAAATTGCGTAGTGACAAAACTATAGATCGGATACGATCTGCACCTACCTGCATAGAAGATATAATTTTAGGCAAATCTTCTATAACAAAATCTAAATCTATGGCTTCTATAACCTCAGAAATTTCACTATGAGGCTGAGGATAGTAGTTTTGATATAGTGCTAAAAGTTTTAATAATTGTTCAGTATATTCGTGAGCATGGGACAGATTACCATGAATAAAGTTAACAGGATTATTAATTTCGTGGGCTATGCCTGCTACTAATTGTCCCAAACTCGACATTTTTTCATTTTGAATTAATTTTGTCTGAGTTTCTTGCAGTTGCATTAAAGTTTTTTCTAACTTTGTCGCTTGAGCTTTAGCGGCATTTTCAGCTTGACAACTCTGCGCATATAGTTCTGCTTGATAAATAGCGATCGCGGCCTGATCTGCTAACTGTTGTAATAAATCTATTTCTACTTCTTGCCAATCTCTAGGCGCGTCACATTGATGAGCAATCAATAATCCCCACAGTTTATCACCCATATTAATGGGAACAATTAAGTTAGCTTTTACTTGCAAACTTTCCAAGAATTGTTGATGACAATCACTCAAACAAGCTGTAGCAACATTATTAATTGCTCTGACTCTACCCCGAACATAAAGATCATTATATTCATTGGGTAAGCAACCCGATGGCATTTTTAACCCTAAAACTGAATCCCAATCACCATTGACTTCTTCAACAACTACTTTCCCATCACATTCACTTAAAATTTGATAAATTAATAGTCGGTCAGAATTGAGGAGAGAACGGACTTGTTCTACAATAGTTTGTAGGGTAATTTGTAAATCTAATGTACTACGAATTTGGTCGGTAACTTGTTTGATTACCTTGGTAATTAAGAATGATTTCTCCAATTCAGCAGTTTGCTCTTTCACCCGACATTCTAAATCAATATTCAGCGTTTGTAGTTGTTGATTGGTTTGTTGCTGTTGAATAGCAAGAGCAAAATCAACGGCAAATCTTTGC
>JBODRP010000302.1:0-6620 GCA_050633005.1 Trichormus sp.
ATCCAACTTGGAAGTATTCCAGACCTGGACATAATGGTGGATTTAACTCCTGTAGACTATGTTAGCAAAGCGATTGTCCATTTATCGAAGCAGCCAGAATCGCTGACGAAGGCTTTTCATTTAGTTAATGCCCACCCCATTCATTTAAGCAAACTTATTGAGTGGATAAAATGTTTTGGCTATCAACTTGAGCAGATTTCATATGAAAAGTGGAGAGCAGAGCTAATGAATGTTACTAACTCTTCTTCAGAAAATGCTTTGTATCCTCTTGTCCATCTTTTTGATGAAGAGATATCTGAACAGCAAATGCCTGACCAAACAAAACAGCGACAGTTCGACTGTCAGAATACGCTTAATGGGCTTGTAGGTACTTCAATTATTTGTTCCACAGTCAATGCCGAACTGCTTAGTACTTACTTTTCATACTTCATTTCTAGCGGCTACCTAAGTGTCCCTTCTCCGATGACTGGACTTGGATAAGCCTCATTTCAAAGCAAACAGTTTGCAAGGAGAATCGGAGGTAGGACTGACGCATTTACAGGGAAAACCAAATATGCAGGGTGTCCGCATTATGTCAATAAGAAAAGTGTATTCTCAATAGAGCCAAATTAATGTCAAGAAGAGCCAGTTTCGTCAGTCAGAATGATTTGAAAAATCGAATCCTCAAGTTTATCGACTACTTTAATCAAACAATGGCTAAACCTTTTAAGTGGACATATAAGGGCAAAGTTTTGGCTATTTAATGGTCTGCTTATTTACGCCGTTCTGTACTAGCTAATTTAGGATGATTGCATTTACGGACTATAACCTAGCCACATAAAGGCTTTGAACGTTTTCGGAGATGTCTTAATGTAGGAGGAAGGAATAGGAATGACCAAATATGCTGCAACTCTTGAACTACGTAGATTACAGGGATTCATGATTATCTGGTTGGGACAATTTGTCTCGCTCGTTGGTTCAGGACTTACCACCTTTGCCATTGATTTATGGGTTTATCAACAAACTGGTTCGGTTACTCAGTATGCCCTCATTGCTTTATTTAGTATAGTGCCTCCTATCTTGGTATCACCTGTTGCCGGGGCATTTGTGGATCGCTGGGATCAACGTAGGATAATGATTCTGAGTGATAGTGGTGCTGCTGTGGCTACTCTGTTGATTGCACTGCTGTTCTTCAGTGGTCACCTCCAGGTTTGGTATATATGTGTTGCCGTATCTGTCATTTCAGTTTGCAACGTATTTCATAACCTAGCCTCTAACACTACTATTACTTTATTTGTCTCTAAGAAGCACCTTGGCCGTGCCAGTGGCATAGTACAAATCGGGGAGTCATTAACAGAACTTTTCATCCCAGCACTGGCAGGAATACTGATTTTGACAATTCAGATGCAGGGCATACTCTTAATTGATTTCGTAACTTATTTCTTTTCTCTTGGTACACTCTTAATTGTTAGGTTTCCCAAACGCAAAATTACAACCACAAATACTATCGGAGCTTATCAAGGGATAGGCTCGCTAAAAAGTGATGTGATCTATAGCTGGAATTACATCAGCGCATATCCCGGTCTATTGGGGCTGTTACTGTATTTTGCTGCCAGCAACTTTATTATAGGAAGCATCAGCATACTTCTGATACCTATGCTTCTAACGTTTGTTTCCTCCGCAACAGCTGGTTCTATACTCTCCATCGGTGGTATCGGAACGTTAGTAGGTAGTCTTGTAATGGGCGCATGGGGAGGACCAAAGAGGCGTGTGTACTGCATTTTAGGATTTGGAATATTACTAGGAGGTTGCATATTTTTGGCTGGTTTGCGTCCCTCCGTAACATTGATCACAATAGCAATTTTTGGAGGTTTGTTGTGTTTTCCTTTGATTGCTGGCTGTAGTCAAGCTTTATTACTGAGCAAAATAGCACCTAATGTGCAGGGACGAGTCTTTGCTTTGCAGGAAATGATAACTAGATCGTCCTTAACACTTGCCTATCTCTTTGCAGGCCCCTTAGCTGACTATGTATTCGAGCCACTTTTAGTGAGTGGTGGCCCATTATCTGGCAGCATTGGCAGGATGATAGGCGTTGGACCAGGGCGGGGCATTGGATTATTGTTTATATTGTTCGGAATACTTCAAATAATAATAACAATTTATAGTTATTTATACAAACCATTGCGATTTATAGATGACTGCTAAACGCTAAAAATTTCAGCTATATGAACCTATCCTACTATTTTTAAAATTGTTAATTCTGGTCGTCAAAGGTGCCTGAAAACCTTGATTTTTCGATTCAATTTCTTAATCAGTTTAATGCGGTATCAACTAAATAAGTCGGCGTTAATAAATTAATCTATGTAACGAAGTTTAGAGTCAGCAAAGGGCTTATAAGTGAATCGACCCAAATTTTTTACAAATCTTAACATACCTTAGTTTTATCGTGCAGACTTACTTACGATTACCTCAAAAGTCCAATGAACAATTTATTTAATAAGGAATTAGCATCATGAAAATTGCCCAAGCTCCGTTAGAGAATTGGTTACGCGACTACTACTTTACTAATGAAATCGATATTAGTGGTAGTGGTGTAGAAGATTTTTCAATGGCCGATCTGCGCCAGCTAATTGGTTTCAAGCAAGAGGAATTTGATCAGTTGATTTTCCATGACAGTTCTTCTCTAGGAAGTTTGGGATTGCGAAAAGCGATCGCCGAACGTTGGGGAAACGGAGATATTTCACGAGTCATGGCCACTAACGGTTCGAGTGAAGCCATATTCTTGGTGATGAACGCACTATTAAAACCTGGTGACGAAGTAATAGTTTTAGAGCCTGCTTACCATTCTCTTGTTCACATCGCTGAATCTATTGGCTGTAAACTCAAATACTGGAAATTAAGATTTGAGCAGCAATTTGCTCCTGATTTTGAGGAGTTAAAAAGTTTAATTACTCCAGATACACGCATGATAATTGTGAATTTTCCTCACAATCCTACTGGAGTATCAGTGAGTGTAGAACAACAAACAGAATTAATTAATTTAGCAAATGAAGTCGGAGCTTACCTTGCATGGGACGCAGCATTTCTGGAATTGACATATGATACTCCTTCACTACCTGAAGTTACTTTGTTATATGACAAAGCAATCTCATTTGGAACTTTATCTAAAGCTTACGGTTTACCAGGATTAAGAGTTGGTTGGTGTTTTGCTGCACCTGATGTATTACAAGAGTGCATTCATTTACGTGACTATATTAGTCTTGCTCTTTCACCGTTAGTTGAAATAGTTGCTCAACGTGCTATTGAAAACGCAGATTGTCTTTTGAATATTCGTCGTCAACAAGCTCACATTAATCGCCAAATTCTTGCAGATTGGGTTGAAAATAATCAAGATTTTGTGGAATGGGTGAAACCGCAAGGTGGAGTAACTGCTTTTCCTCGCTTCCGAGGTATTTCAGATATTGAGGCTTTTTGCCATCATCTGATCAATCCTTATGGAGTTTTACTTTTACCTGGTACTTGTTTTCATCATCCAAATCATGTGCGTTTAGGATTTGGTGGTTCTACAAGCAAGCTAGAAGCTGGTCTTTCGCATTTGTCGAAATTATTAAACATTTATCATTCCAATACCCAACTAACACACAGTTAAAGGAATAAAATCATGTCCAGGCTTGTATTAACTAATCAAGAAATTAGTGATATTCAATCACTACTGAAAGATATCACCTCGGAATACAGTAATGTAGAAGACCTTGATTTTCTTCAAGAGGCTTCTCTATTTGCACATGAACTACCTTGGCGAGTCCGCGAGTTCATCAACAATTTTAAATTAACTGAAGACATGCCAGGAAATGTCATAATATCAGGCTATCCCATTGACGATTCTAAAATTGGTTTAACACCAAATCATTGGAAATGGAAAGCTGACACTTCGCGCACTCTAGAGGAGCAAATTTTACTTGTATTATATGGCTCTTTGTTGGGAGAAGTTTTTGGTTGGTCTACTCAGCAAGATGGATATGTTGTGCATGATATATTTCCCATTAAAACTCATGAAAATGAACAATTAGGATGTGGAAGTAGCCAAAAACTATGGTGGCATAACGAAGATGCTTTTCATCCTTACCGAGCTGATTACGTTATCTTTATGTGCTTACGTAACCCTGATAAAGTTGCGACAACTTTTGGAAAGTTAAATGTAGAGCAACTCAAATATGAACAGATTCAAACCTTGCTGAAACCATATTTTTATATCCGTCCAGATGAATCTCATTTAGAAAAAAATGAGTCAGATATCAGAAAGGAATCAAGACAAAAAGAAGCAGAAAACTTAGTTAATTTAGCTTATGAAAAAATCAATAAAATGAATTCAAGTTCAGGAAATAAGATTTCGGTTTTATTTGGGTCTCCTGAATCGCCATATTTACGTCTTGACCCATATTTCATGGATGAATTAAAAGATAACAAAGAAGCTCAAACTGCTTTGGATGCCTTAGTTAGGAAAATAGATAGAAACATTGAACCCGTTGTTTTGCAACCTGGAGATTACTGTTTGATCGATAATTATAGAGTTGTTCATGGAAGAAATCCATTTCAAGCCAACTATGATGGTAAAGACCGATGGCTTAAACGAGTAAACATCACAAGAGACCTCAGAAAGTCAAGAGATTCAAGAGCTACAAGCACATCGAGAGTCATTTTGTAGATATCAAACAAGAAAACAAGAAGTTAAACATCGAAGACCCTTCGGTTAAGATTCCCCTACCTACGGTGACACCCTTAAAAAGGGGGTAAAAGAGGGTTAAAATCCCTCTTTTTAAGGCTGGTTGGGGGAACCTTCAAAAAATTAAAACTAGAACTTACGCATTGACAAGCAGAACGAAACGTGTATGAAGAAAATGTAGAAAAAAACTAGCGATCGCTAGTTAATAGAGGCATGAAAAACAGATAATTTACCTGTCTGTGTTTAGGGTTCGGACAATCAGAGCAATTACAAAACCATCCACTGCCAAGTGCGATCTCAACACTTACACTTTGTTCCTACTAGCAGAATCAAAGTATTCAGGTTGCAAACGTTTGGCAGACATAATGAAAGATTTGTCTCATGATAGCGTCAACAGATTTTTGCTACGTGAGAGATACGAACCCAAGGACTTATTTGAAGAAATCAAGCCCAATATCAATTTAATTGGAGGTACTTTAAGTGGAGATGATACGGTAATTGATAAGCCTCATAGTGACCCAAAAATAACAGAGCTAATTGGTTACTATTATTCAAGAAGGCATCACCGTGCCGTGAAAGGTATTCAGTTAATTACCTTGTATTACACGGACTTATCAGGTAAATCTGTGCCTGTCAATTATCGCATCTATAACAAACAGGAAGAAAAAACCAAAAATGATTATTTACAAGAAATGATTGCCGAGGTTTTAAGTTGGGGGTTAAGTCCAAAAACAGTAACTACTGACACCTGGTATTCGAGCCAAAAAAACCTGAAATTCTTTAAAGACAAAGAGTTAGGGTTTTTAACAGGAATAGCTAAAAATCGCTTATGTTCGATTGATGGGAAGCATTTTACTCAAATTCAACATCTAGAAATCCCCAAATCTGGTTTAATAGTGTATCTGAAAAGTTTTGGTCAGGTGAAGGTATTTCAGAGAAGTTTCAAAAACGAAACAAAACGATATTACATTATGTATATCCCTGAAAAAAATGCGCTTGAATCAATTACTATAACAGAATTTAGGGAACTTCATTCAATACATTGGGGTATTGAGTGTTACCACAGAGCTATTAAACAAGTATGTGGGATTGGTAAATTTATGGTAAGGACAACCGAGGCCATTAAAACTCATTTTTTTTAGTGCGATTCGAGCTTTTACACAACTAGAATTAATGCGCTCCGAAGAGTTAATTGAAAGTTGGTATGAAATCCAAAGGAATTTATCTCTTCAAGTGGCTCGTGACTTTATTTTGGAACATTTAACGCAGAAGTTGAATTTGAGTGCATAGTATCAATTTTCTGTCAATGCGTAAGTCCTGAAAACGTTAACCGAACCGTATTGGTTAAACATTTAGATTCATGTCAATAAGTTCTGAATACGAACTTATCATTAGTTGAAAAACACGATTTATTTTGTAAAAAAGAGAGAGAAATTATGACTACCACACAGAATGCCATATCTCAAAAATTCTGGGCCGAATTTGCATCGAAAATATGGGAGAAAGAAGAGTTAGCTATCAAAGATTCTTTCATTCGTATTCCTATAGCTTCAGATGATTTATTTAACCTAATTGTTAACGAATTTAATACTGCTGATGATGTACATGGAAGAACCAAATTTTGTATTGGATTTAATCAGCAAAAAATCAAAAAAGGAGATGTTCTTTTACCGAAAAAAGAAGATAAATCATTCAATAATTACAATGAGAGAATTAGCTCTATACTTAATGGGCAAAATTATACATTAATTATTGATGCTATTAGGGTAAATGACACTCTTTGGGATTGGACTTATGAATTTTTGCAAGGTCTATATACAGAATTAGGCTGCCTGAGTTACGGTCATTTTTATTCTGTATTTTATGGAAATTATCAGGTTACTCCGTTTTCTGTACACATTGATCCAGAAAGTGCATA
>JBODRP010000303.1:0-6562 GCA_050633005.1 Trichormus sp.
AGTTTCTAATTGTTCATGACAACAAACAACAAAATCAAGGTCGTTTAGCAATTATTAGCATTAAAGGTCAGGACTCCCCAGCATATTTTCCGATAAACTGGCCAAGTAACGCAGAATTACCCATAGACTTAGAAGCTTTAACCTCTATTCCAGGTAAAAATAACTCTCGGTTTATAGCTTTTAGTAGTGCTGGTAAAGGTTATGATATCCAATTAGATTATACAAATAAAAGTATCTCTGTTATTAAAGTATTTCAACTAGCAAACATTCCACCAGATAGTAATTTTGAAGCATTTACCTTACAAAATATCGGCAATAAATTAGTTGCGGTTTGGGGGCATCGAGGTGCAGATAAACAACCAGCAACTATTTATTGGGGATTATTTGACTTAGCAAACTATCAAATTATTCCCCTTGGTTCTGCACAGCTAAGAGTACCATTTCCTACTACAAATGTACGTCATATTTCTGACATTAAATTAGATGCAGCCGGAATTGTCTATCTTACATCTGCGAGTGATACAGGTGATGATGGCCCCTTTGATTCTGCTGTTTATGTTGCTGGTTATTTGGGTTTATCTGGTAATAAAATTATCTGGAAACATAACCCCGAATTATTTCCTCTGCACCGTTTTAACTACCACAAAATTGAAGCTATAGAATTAATTCCAGGTGCAAATGGTGGTTTAGTCGTGGGTACAGATGATGAAAATTTAGGGGGTTATATTTACACCTTGGGACAAGGTAATTAATTGGGAATGGGGAATGGGGAATGGGGAATGGGGCATGGGGCATTGGGCATGGGGCATTGGGCATTGGGCATTGGGTATGGAGTTAAAAATCTCCCTTGTCTCCCTTGTCTCCCCTACAGCCCTACACCCCTACACCCCTAATTAAACGTTAAATCTAAATAACATAACATCGCCTTCTTGTACGATGTACTCTTTACCTTCACTCCGCACTAAACCTTTTTCTTTAGCCCCGTTCATAGAACCATTAGTAACTAAATCTTTGTAAGCAACGGTTTCAGCGCGAATAAAACCGCGTTCAAAATCGGAGTGAATTACACCGGCGGCTTGGGGTGCTGACATTCCAGCATGAATAGTCCAAGCACGGGTTTCTTTTGGGCCACTGGTGAAGTATGTCCGCAAACCTAAGAGGGTGTAAGTAGCACGAATTAAAGATTTTAAACCGCCTTCTTCTACACCCAAAGAGGCGAGAAAATCAGCTTTATCTTCTTCTGGTAATTCCACTAATTCGGCTTCTACTTGAGCAGAAACAATGACAACTTGAGCATTTTCTTGCGCTGCAATTTGTCGCACCTGTTCCACAAAATCATTACCTGTTGCTAAGTCATCTTCTGAAACATTGGCAGCATAGATAATGGGTTTATTAGTTAAAAGTCCTAAGCCTTTAATAGTTTCCGCTTCTTCTTCCGTTAGGCTGACTTGACGGACTGATTTACCTTCATTTAAAGCCGCCGCTAACTTTTCTAGAACTGAAACTTCAAATTGTGCTTCTTTGCTGGTGCGTGCTTGTTTGCGACTGCGTTCAATGCGGCGTTCGATTTGGGCTAAATCTGCTAAACCTAGTTCTAAGTTAATAATGTCAATATCCCTTGCTGGGTCAACTGAACCTGCTACGTGGATAATATCATCATTCTCAAAACAGCGTACCACATGAACGATCGCATCAACTTCTCGAATGTGAGAGAGAAATTGATTACCTAGTCCTTCGCCTTGGCTAGCACCTTTCACCAAACCGGCGATATCTACAAACTCGATGCGTGCGGGGATAATTTGTGCTGAACCGGAAATTTTAGAAAGTTCGTTTAAACGTTCATCCGGTACTGCGACAACGCCGACATTGGGTTCAATGGTACAAAAGGGAAAGTTAGCCGCTTCTGCCTTGGCGTTAGCGACTACAGCATTAAATAAAGTAGATTTTCCGACGTTGGGAAGTCCGACAATTCCGGCTCTTAGCATTTTAGATGTGAGATTTTGAGTTTATGTACAAAGAAAATTAAACAGGTGCGGGTATTGTCTGGGGAATAGTCCCCGGAACTGTTTGGGGGATAGGAGCAGGTACGGTTTCTGGTACAGGCTCAGGGAACGGACGGGGAATTGCAGGCCCCGGCGTTGGTTGGGGTTGTGGTAATGGGTTTGGCTCAGGGTTGGGAATTTGCGGTTCAGGGATAGAAATAGCTTGAGGTCGAATCATGTCTATCACATCAATTATTCAACCTTCTCAACCTAGATGACAACTGGAATGATTGACATCTCCCCAAATGACTATACCCAAGTCCGGTCATAATTTACAACTATATGTACTTGGGTTAAACATGAGTGACACTATTTCATCAAATTATTGATTAATTCATCTACTTTTAAAAGCTCCTGAGTAATTTGCTTAACCATGTTGAGTTCACTGGCTGGATCTGGTGGTTGAATAGTTCTGTAAGATGTAGCTGAGGTATGCGCTACAATACCTCGGTTTTCTCCGAATGTATTCATTGTCGCTAGCCAAACTGGATCTAAATCATCACTGTCTATTCCTATTGGTAACAACAGTGCCAGAATGTTAGTCTCTTTTATTCCATGATTATTATCAATAACCCACTTAAAACTATTAATAGCTAAGTCTATTTTTTTACTGGTTTTAAGTTTATCTAGGGGAACAGATTTTTTTCCTTTACTTGGTGTCAGTGTGTCCGGTGGTTTCTCCATCATTTGACCTGAGAAAGCAACTAAACTGACTAAAGTAAGACGTGTTTTACCTGTATTATCCCAAACTCTTTTAGCATCTTGAACAACTTCCCAGACTCTATCTTCAAGGTAGGATTCTATTTCAGCATGAGCTAAAACCCTGTATGCAAGAGTTCTGGATAACTGTCTATCAGAATATAAACCAATAGGATTAATTTTTGGTAGAAATTGGTTTTTTAATCTAGTTAGCTCCTTGGTTAAAGTACGAAATCTCGCAGATTTTGGCATATCGGAGACACAAACCTACCTTAATCCATGAAAAATAATGCGATTGTCCACTAGTTCAGGTAAGTTAAACTCTACATCTAATACTTCTAATAAAGTCTCACCCCATAATCTCAACCGATTGTAAGTTTCCCGAATATTCTTTGTTGTTCCTTCAACTCCTTCTTTGAACTTACTGTTGGATGCACACAATTTCTTAAAAGCATCTACAACTTGTTCTTTATGTCTTGCGGCAGACTCCCTGATAAGAATATCCGAAAAATAAAACAGCATTACATCTAAAATAGCTTTATTAAAACGTGTTCGGTATGTTTTTTGATTGCTTAACCACATCCGGGAAAAATTTCTTTCACCAAATACATTAACAGTTGTTTCCACTGCTGCCTCAAATTGACTCACAACATTTTGAACATCATGACATTTTTTATCCCAATCTTGATTAAGCTTTTGACAAGTCAGATCAAGAAATGCTTTGAGATTACCACGATATTCCGATAGAAAATAATGGAAACCTACATAACGTAGCAGTAATTCAACATCACGCATCCGAAAATCTGGATTGGGAGATTTGAAGATTTTTTTTAGAGCCTGACTTTTGATTGATTGATCATCTAAAAAATTAATAAAAGGCCCAGGATGCAAAGCTTGTCTCAATTCTTGAGCAGATAAAGGTGTACTTTGTACATTAAGACGTAGAAAAATCTTATATAGGAAATTTTCACTATCAACATTCCGCACTACTATAGTACGAATAGTCTGGTTATCGAGATCATTCAGTTCTCTTGTGAAAAAAAGATGATTCCGTAAATCCTCATAAGTATTACCATTCATATCAGTCCTAAATTCTAAGTTTTTTAAAGCAAAAGCATTGTTTGGCGTTTCACTTCTGCCATAAAATTGTAGTATTGTCAGTAGCCTTTGTTTACCATCAAGTACTATAAACTTTCCTCTATCCTTTTGAGCAGCTAATACTATTTGTGGTATAGGAAAGCCAAGAATTAATGATTCGATAAACCTGCTTTTTCGAGTTATGTCCCAGGCATCTCTTCTCTGAAATCTAGGATTAAGTTGTATATTTTCACGAACAATTTGGTCAAATATTGTCGCTGTTGTCCAATCAGTTCCAGCTACAACAATCTTTTTAATCTCTTCTAATTCTGATTTTTGGTTAATGGGATATTCAAAATCATTTTCTTGTTCTTCATCCTCTTCAAAGAATGTTACGGCTTCTTCATTTGTAGATTTAATTTGCATAGGATTGGCTAGAAGAAATAAAATATTGATGATTTAATTATAATAGACTTGGTAAAATAGTAGAAAATATTACTAAAGAAAGCTGTGTTTTTCTATTTGGATTACTATCTGAATATTAGTAAATTTTTGGGTTAGCTCATACAAATTTATCACTGAGTGTTAAGCCAGCAGATATTCAAAATTTCTACGTCTCATCTCAATAAATGGTATAAGTTTTAAGCTGCTAAATTTTCCACCAATGTTTAATCAAAATCAAGCACCTTTACTAGAAGCTTTAAAAAACTGTGCGGCGCGTCCTCATGCGGCTTTTTATACGCCGGGACATAAGCGGGGACGGGGAATTAGTCAAGCTTTGATTGATTTGCTGGGTAAAGATGTATTCGGTGTTGATTTGACAGAGTTGGCTGATTTAGATAATTTATCTGCACCGCAAGGAGTAATTCAACAGGCGCAACAGTTAGCGGCTGCGGCTTTTGGTGCTGCACAAACATGGTTTTTAGTCAATGGTTCTACTTGTGGAATTGAAGCAGCAATTCTGGCTACTTGTGGTGTAGGGGATAAGATAATTTTGCCTCGTAATGTGCATTCATCAGCGATCGCCGGTTTAATTCTCTCTGGTGCAATGCCAATTTTCGTAAATCCTGAATATGACTCAGTTTTAGATATTGCCCACAGTATCACGCCTGCAAGTTTACAAGCTACATTACAACAACATCCAGATGCTAAGGCTGTGTTGACAGTATATCCAACATATTACGGTGTTTGTGGAGATTTGCAGGCGATCGCTAACATTACCCATCAATATAATATTCCTTTGCTGGTAGACGAAGCCCACGGCGCGCATTTTGCTTTTCACCCTAATTTACCTACCCCAGCTTTAACCGCCAATGCAGATTTAACTGTGCAATCAATTCACAAAGTACTCGGCGCAATGACCCAAGCATCAATGTTACACGTCCAAGGTGATAGGATAGATATTGATCGAGTTAGTAAAGCTTTGCAACTGTTACAGTCTACCAGTCCTAGCTATATATTGTTGGCTTCCCTTGATGCGGCGCGTCAACAAATGGCAATGGATGGTAAACAACTTATGTCTCGCACTTTGCAACTGGCGCGTGATGGGAGAACTAAAATCAGTCAAATACCGGGTTTATCAGTTTTGCAGTTACCATCACGGGAATATGTATCACCTGGGTTTGTTGATTTAGATGAAACACGACTGACTGTTAATGTTTCTGGGTTGGGTTTGACGGGGTTTGAGGTGGAAGAAATATTAGACGCGCAAGGTGTCACGGCGGAGTTTTCTACGCTGCAAAATATAACTTTTATTATTAGTTTGGGAAACACAGCCGATGATATTGAACAGTTGGTACAGGGTTTTAGGAGTTTAGGGGAAAGTAAATTATCATCTTCACAGCTACCAAGGGTAATGGATAATGTCGGTTGTAAATTAGTCTCGAACCTAACCCCCAACCCCTTCCCTACAAGGGAAGGGGAGCAAGAATTAAAGCCTCTACGCCACTTGCTTCAAGTCGGGAAACCCGCCCAACGCAGTGGCTTCTCCTTGCAGGGGAGAGGTGTGGAGAGGGGTTTTGTGGGTGTAATTTCTCCCCGTGAGGCTTTTTTTGCTGCTAGTGAAATAGTACCTGTGTGGGAGGCGTGCGATCGCATTTGTGCAGAAACTATCTGTCCCTACCCCCCAGGAATACCGGCGTTAATTCCTGGGGAAGTCATTACGCCATCTGTATTGGAATATTTACAGCACATTCAACAACAAGGCGGATTTATTAGCGGTGGTTGTGATACTACTCTCCAAACTTTAAAGGTAGTTAAGAAGCAGATTTAACACGATTTCCGGCAACGGCTCGTTGTAAATTCACCAAAGCCCGATTGTAATCTAAAATTGCCGTGATGCGATTACCTTCAGCTTGTGTCAACTCGTTTTCAGCATTGATGACATCAGTTTGAGTTCCCACACCTGCCTGAAATCTTAACCTAGCAAGGCGTAAAGATTCTTTAGCTTGTTCTAAGGCTGTGTTAGCGGTTTGGATATTCTTTAAATTCGCATCCTTGTTATAAAAGGCTTGCTCTACTTGTAACCGCACCTGATAAATTTGATTAGCAAATCTTGTTTCTGCGATCGCTCTATTGGCTTTTGCTTGATCTATCCGGGCTCTAGTTACTCCACCCTGAAATATAGTTTGATTTACACTTATACCTACAGAGTAACCATCCGTAACTGCCACTTTATCATTAAACTGATCCAGTAAATTATAATTGCCAAACAAAATGTAATTTGGATCTGGTTTAGATGCTTG
>JBODRP010000304.1:0-6523 GCA_050633005.1 Trichormus sp.
GGAGGGTTGCCTCCTGCCACAATCGCTCAGTGCCAGGTTTTTTTTGACAATAAAACCTCCTAACTCACATCATTGTTAGGAGGTTTTATTTTATTTTGAATTGAGAAGAATCATCAGATTTGCAATAATCCTTCTGGATTTACAGAGAGAAGCGATCGCCTTTGCAAACCTTCACGGTGTAAAATCTCATTGGCTGCTAATAAACCACTACTAACGGCGCGTTCCATTAAACCACAGGGAAATGGCATTTTCACCCAGTCACCAGCAAATATTAAATTAGGGATATCTGTGCTAGTTTGTGGTCTGTTTATATAACTATTGGGTGGATAACCAGAAAAGTTATGTTGATTTACCAATTCTCGATGCAATATCTGAGCTTGCTTTAACTCAGGAACTATTTCATAGAGTTCTTGTTCAAATGTGCTTAATAAAGCTTCTTGGTTGGGGAATTGTTTTTCCTTATAGCAGTAAGCGTGTAACTCAACTACACTACCACCTGTGCGTTGCGCCCAATCAATGAATTGTTGTTGAATGCGATGATACAGAGTGATGCTATCGGTTAATTGATAACCAGAGAGAGATGTAAAATTACTCTGTTGCCACTCAAAATCGCGGTCAAACCAAAAACGACACACAGCAAAAGGATCAGCAATACTAAGTTTTTCTACTTGCGATCGCACATTTTCATCAACATTACCACTAATCTGCTGAAATAGTTGTTTTACTCCCGGTACATCAGTAGCAAATACGTAATAATCTGCGGTGATTGTTTGTGGTTGTGATGATTGAGAATTGGCTGCTACTAATTGCAATTCATGATCTTTTCTGTCTACAACTCGCAACTTTTGTAAATCCCGTTGAGCAGGCCCTTTTAAAACTTTACCATCGGCTGCAAAGACTGCGCCATGACAAGGACAATGAAAATTACCATCGGCGGCTTTTTTGACAGTACAACCTTGGTGGGTACAAGTTAAAGAAATTGCTTCTTTACTTCCTGGTGTTAAAGCAAAAACTTCATCGGCTGCACCAAAATATTCTGTTTTTTGATCAGTGATAGCTGAATTACGCTGCACCCAAAAAGGAACAGCACTATGATTGCTACCTAAATAATATTTGATGCTATTAATCTTACCATTTTCAGTTACAATTTCGCTGACTGTTGCATCAGTGAAAATTGTACCTTGATGCTTTTGAATTGACTTAGCAATCGGTTGGACTAAACTTGTTCCCATATCATCTTGAGTACCATTAAAAGCCAAGCCTTCGGGGTTGCCAAAAAAGTAGAAATGGAAGAACTGCATCAACTCTCCCACACTCATAACATCGGGGGCATTTAAACTCGATTTAGCAAAGGGGAGAAAATATAAATCATATAAACCTTGAGGAAATTCTGTAGCTACCCAATCAGCCACGGAGATATGATCAAAACGTTGATAGTTTTTCTCACGCTGAAATCCTGTGATAGCTTGGAATACTTGTAAATGCTTGATCTTAGTTAAATTAATTCCCCATTGAAAGCGATTTGGTGAAGCGATCGCTAAGTCGATAATATTCCAAGGAAAGGCTGAACTACTAGGACGAAATACTTCGGGTTGGTATTGTTCACCACGATAAAGAACGGCATAAAAATTTAAAGATTGAAAGTTATCTTTGATGCCTAATTCTGCAACTATGCTGTTTAAATTATAATACTGGGGAAAAAAGCCATGAAAGCCGTGTTCCATCATAAATGTTTCACCAGCCGCTTCTATTTGCCAGCTAGCAATTTTTCCTCCCAGTTGAGGAGATTTTTCTAATAGGTTGACAGTAAATCCTCTCTGGGTCAATTCATATGCACAA
The DNA here is from genome assembly GCA_050633005.1 of Trichormus sp. Lineage (GTDB taxonomy): Bacteria > Cyanobacteriota > Cyanobacteriia > Cyanobacteriales > Nostocaceae > Trichormus. Next base: position 1,840 of record JBODRP010000304.1, read on the forward strand.
GCTAAACCAGCCAAACCTCCACCAATCACGGCTACAGTTTTTGATTGGTTTAATGTCCTTGGTAAATTGATAGTATCCTGTTGAAACACTGCTGGTTTTGGCTTAGTAAACCGGGAGTAACCTGTGATTCCGGCCATTGCACCAAAACCAAACACCTTCAGTAAAGTGCGACGGGAGATAGTTAAAGATTCCAGCGAATTAAATGGTAGACTCATTGGTTAAAACATTAACTTTTGACTGCGGAATTACTAGAAAGAAATGCTAGCTGTAAATCAGCAGATTTCTAGAGGATTGGTAATATCTCCCCTGCGATCTCAAGCAGAATAGAGAATATTGTCAACCCCTGGTAGTAATTCAAAATACAAAAAATAAAATGCAAACTTTGGTATTCTAATGAATAAATTGAGTATCTGCAAACCTTGCTTTTTTGAACGAATTTTGCTGAGTAGTAAATAATTGCCTAAAATTCCAGTAATTTGCTATTCCCTATCTGATACCGAGTCATTAATTGCTTACGTAATTGCTTATACTGAAGATTTGAGGGAAAATTAACTACAGTAACTTGTTACCAATATGCGTGTTCCAATATTTGTAGTTTTGCTAGTAGGGATATTGGTGAGGTGGGAACAGCTAGTGCTGGCGAACTCACCAAATGGGACTAATGCTGTAGAAATCAACGGGTACGCTAAATATGGAGGTTATGTAGAAGTACCAACAACCATTGAATTCTCCCAGAAAATTGTCCAAGATATTCAAATTCGATTTATCGATGAACGGGGTAGGTTACTTGATGATCAAAGAAAACCAATTCGAGGACGCACACAAACAGATTTTCTTGTCGGTATTCTTCAACTCAAACCGGGAGCAGTATTTGAGGAAGAAGCACTAGCAAAAGACTTGGAAAGATTGCGGACATTAGAATCTGTAGAGTTCGTTAGAGCCTTTCCCCAAGAAAACAACCTTGGCGTAACCATCGTTTACGATATTAAAGAAAGAAATTTCCCGACTTGGAATTTTGGTGCGGGGAGTAACAGTGATATCGGACTATACGGTCAAGTACGTTATCGAGATGCCAATATTAGTGGTGTCAATGACCAATTAACTAGCACAGTTCAAGTTAGTGGTAAAGATGTACAGTATTCTACTCAGTTTATCAGTCCCTATCGTACAACAGAACCAGACCGCTTTGGTTATAGTATCAAAATTTTCCGCGATCGCAAGTTATCTCCGGTGTTTGATGATGATATCAGACTAGCCAACGGTGACAGAATCCGAGAAGGTAGATTTGGCGGATCTTTGAGTTTGTTGCGTTCGTTTGATGAGTGGGATACGGCTTTAGGTTTGAACTACTCCAGAATTAGCTTACGTAACCACAATTACGATGTCGTCTCAAAAGATGAATTAGGAAATCCCCTTTCTGTAAGTGGTACAGGCATTGATGACTTATTTACTGTATCTTTGAGTGTAAATCGAGATCGACGCGATCGCCCCAACAATCCCGCCAAAGGTTCAATTCTCACCCTCAGCACTGCCCAAGCAATTCCTATAGGATTAGGTAAAATTTTCAGCAACCGACTACAGGGTAACTACGTCCAGTATCTACCAGTCAATTGGATAGGTAATAATAAGTTTGCTGACACGCCTGAAATGGTAGCTGTCAACTTTCAACTGGGTACAATTCTTGGTGATTTCCCCCCTGCTGATGCTTTTAATTTAGGTGGCGCAAATTCTGTGCGGGGTTACGGTTACGGAGAACTTGCCAGTGGTCGCAGTTATGGTTTAGCGTCTGTAGAATATCGCTTTCCGATTATTGAGTCCATTGGCGGAGTTGTCTTTACAGACTTCGCCTCAGACTTTGGTTCTAGTAAAACCGTCATTGGAGAACCTGGAGTAGTCAGAGATAAACCCGGAAGCGGTTTTGGCTACGGCTTAGGCGTGCGACTCAATTCTAACTTTGGAATATTACGCGGCGACTTAGGAGTTAGTGACCAAGGAGAAATAAGATTAGAATTTACCACCGGTCAAAAATTTTAGCCTGTTGAATTAATTACAAATTACGTAGCTTACTTCCGCGTAGCGGTATTACGAATTACGAATTACGAATTACGAATTACGAATTAAAATGAAGTATTGGCGTGAAACTATAGCTGTAACTCGACGCATTTTAACTGAATTACTCCGTCGCCGACGCAGTTTAATTTTTTGGAGTATCTTTCCTATTTCCGTCTTAATCCTGAGTGGATTTATTTTAGCAGAAAGAGCAGAATTACCGTTAGCTGATGCTTTTGCTTATGCTGCACCCTCAACCTTAGTAGGTGCGGCGTTATTTTTCAGTTGTTTGGGTGGAACCGTATCGACTATAGTTGCAGAAAGAGAACAGCAAACGATTAAACGTTTGTTTCTTTCTCCCTTGAGTGGTACATCCTATTTTTTAGGAATTTTTTTTGCTCATAGTTGCATTGGTATGGGACAAACTATTTTAATTTATACAATTGCTGCTTTTTGGGGTGCATCCTTCAGAGGTGCTATTTTATTAGGGCTAATAATCATTTTGATGAGTATTGTCGCTTACGTTGGTTTAGGCTTTATTTTAGGTACACAATTAGCACGACGGATTGAAGATGTGAATGCTTTAGTTGCTGCTTTTGGTGTGCCTTTATTAATTTTAGGTGGGGCATTTTTACCTGCTAGTCTCTTCCCTAAAAATTTGGTAAATATTGCTAAATTTAACCCAATTTATCATATGAATGAGGCTCTTGTAGCTGTTTCGTCCCAGGGTAAATTTATGAATGAAATTACATTGCATTTAGGATTTTTATTCATTTTTGCTGTGGTGATGGTTTTAGGGGGTTGGTTATGTTATAGACGGATGTTAATTTTAGAAAGAAATTTATAAATATGCTGAAAATTTCTAATTTAAATAAGAGTTATAAAAATCGTCAAGTGCTGCATAATTTAAGTTTAGAAATTAATCAGGGAGAAGTTTACGGATTATTGGGTGCTAATGGTGCAGGAAAAACGACAATAATTAATATTATTTGTAATTTACTCAAAGCTGATAGTGGGGAAATTAAAATTAATAATCAACTTATTTCAGAAGATACTAAGAAGCTGATTGGTATTGCACCCCAAGAGAATTTATTATATAAAAGTTTATCTTGTGAGGAGAACTTAAATTTTTTTGCAGATATTTATGGTTTAAACAAAGCAATACGCCAAAACCAGGTAAAAACAGCACTGGCATCTGTAAATTTATTAGAGAGAGCTAAAAGTACTGTAGAAACTTTAAGCGGAGGAATGCAACGCCGTTTAAATATTGCATTGGCTTTAGTACATCAACCAAAGTTAGTAATTTTAGATGAGCCAACAACAGGATTAGATATTGCAGCTAGGTATGAAATTTGGGAGTTAATTAAAAATCTCAAAAATCAGAACGTCACAGTTTTAATGACTACCCATTTATTAGATGAAGCTGAAAAGTTATGTGACAAAATAGGCATTCTGAAACAGGGGAAAATTATAGTTGAAGGTAGTTTAGGAGAGTTACGTAATTTAATTTCAGCCCAAGCAATTGTCGTCATCCAAACCCCAGAAGAAAAAGCTGCGATCGCACGCGCTCAAGACTATGGTTTTACTTATAGATATTATGGTAATGAGTTAGCTTTTTGGCTACCAGAAACACTAGAATTAGCCGAAATTATTCATAAATTCTCTGATATAGAGATAGAGTCAATCTCTCGCCGAAATGTAGGTTTAGAGCATATTTATCTAGAAATTAGTCAGGGGAATGCAGGGGTGTAATACCAATTCTCCAAAATAAACCTACACATAGACGGCAGGGGGCTGGGGGAAAAGGGTTTTAGCCTTGTTTACTTTCCCTGACATAGTTTGGTTTTATTCTGCTACCTACTTAATAGTGGTGCGTTATGGCTATATATGATTTGTTGACACGCCCAAATCTTAATACAGCCGTAACACACCCTACTAAATATTGATTTTATCAATAGGGTTTTAGGTTTCCAAAGTTGCTTGAGAAAACTTCTTGTGCAAATTGGTAGTTTGTTTCCCACTAGCCGCAGATACGGTTATCAGGTAATCAATTACCTCCTCGGAGAAGGGAACACGCAAATGAAATGTACCATCTGGTTTGAGTGTGACAGGTTTACCAGCAATACTGACTGTTGCACCTGGTTCAGTTGCGCCGTGGATAATTAACTCTGCATCGGCGACAAACCAAAAGTCTCCGTAGGGACGACTGAAGACATGAACATTAGCTGAACGGGCTATATTTATCCAACGTTCTCCATCGGTAAAGTAGCCAATTTCTACCATGTAATCACGATCGCTCTGGGGAATGGCAATATAGCGATCACGAATAATTTCTTCACATTCGTATTGCTGAATTAATTGAGGAGTTTGATAACTCAAGTCAATATTAGTCACATCATACAGTCGTAGTGCTAATTGAGAAATTCCAGCATCCTGTAGTATTTGTTGACGCGTTTCGGAAATTTCCCAGGAAATATAAGACCATTTAGGAGTGCGGGGGGTAAAGAAAATCTGACTGTCTTCGTCTGTTATGGAATCATCTGCAATCAGGTTATCTGTGTAAGGAAGACTGAAAACGCGGACAATATCGGAACGGGCAATTGTTACCCAGCGATCGCCTGCTGTAATATAACCA
>JBODRP010000305.1:0-6509 GCA_050633005.1 Trichormus sp.
GGTAGAACTGGGGGGATGGTTCGACATTGCCTTTATTATCAGCAATGAAATACTTCAATCCCAAGTCAATACCCACTACTTGATTTGTAGGTTGAGTAGGGGCGGGTTTATTTGGATCATTGTTAATGAATGAGGATATTTGTGAACCCGCCCCTACCTTGACATCAATATCAATCGCAAATTGGGCGTAATACCCATCAGCACGACGTACCAAACGGACACGCTTAATTTGCTTGATGTCGTAGTAATTCAGGTCGTAAGTCCCTTTTAATTTCAGAGTTCCAATCCCTTTTTTGTCTGAGAAAGTTATCGACTTACGATTAAGAGTTAGCTTCCATCCCGTTGATTTGTATTCAACTGAACGACAGTTTTTCTTAAATTTAGGAAACCCCTTTTTACCTTTGAATTTTTTCTTGCAGTTGTCGTAAAACCTAGCTATCGCACTCCAACAACGTTCCGCCGCCGATTGTCTAGCCATTGAATTGAGTTCATCAGCAAAAGGGAATTGCGCCGCTAATACAGCACAATACTTATTCAATGCGTACTTATCTACCTTTGAATCCTTGTTATCCATCCAATAGCGCAAGCACTTATTTTGAATGAATTGGCTGGTACGAATTGCTTCATCTATTGCCTGATATTGCTTTTCTTTACCCTTAACTTTAAACTCGTAAACAATCATGGCTTGCTCCTGGCAAAGACGCTCCGCGTAGATTGCTTTGCTACCCAAAGCTAGCGCGAAGGACAAAGTGGTACGACCAATTAACCACATTCTTATGCTACCACAAAAGTATAAAGCCTTCGTAGATGGTTACTGAGCCTGTCGAAGTAAGACGGGGTTTTTAACCCAAATTTTCGATAACTCTTCATTGAAAGGGTGTAGGGTAAAGTATATATTATTTGGTCATATCCGTAACATACCCTCCAAGGCTAGCGGTGCGTTACGCGTTGCTTTAACGCACCCTACTGGACTGACACAGCTAAAATAGTGCAAAAATATAGTTCTTGTGGTGTGGGCATCTTGCGCGCACTGGACAGGCTAGAAACCCATCCCACAAGAGAGTTTTAATGAAAAATTTTAGCCTAGACAGGTTACTACATATAATACATATACTGAAATTTTTTCAAAAAAAATCGAATTACTATAAGTAAAACATCCATAAATTAAAACTTATTTTACCTCTGAAGAATAAAATTATTTACCTACTAAGATAGACAAAAAAAGCTAATTAATACCATAATAATTGTAATTAGTTCTTGATAAATTACCTGTGTAAACAGATTTTATATTCCATTAAAACAGTTATCAGTTATCAGACTTATGATTTGATGTTACAGCGCACAAATTCTTTCTAATAATTGGTGTGGTGTTTCGCCAGCGTCATTTTACCGAACACTGTTAAAAATCTATTTTCCAGGAGCGTTTTTATGCGAATTGCTCAAATATCTCCACTATCAGAGAGAGTACCACCTACTGCTTATGGAGGTACAGAACTAATAGTAAGTTTATTGACAGATGAATTAGTCCGACGAGGCCATGAAGTTACCTTATTTGCATCGGGAGATTCTATTAGTTTGGCGAATTTAGTATCAGTTCATCCCTGTGCTTTAAGGCTAGATTCTACTGTTAAAGAACCGGGTATTTACGAAATGCTACAACTAGGTTCTGTGTATGAACAGGCAGCAGAATTTGATATTATTCATTCTCACATGGGTTGTGCTTCCCTGCCTTATGCCAACCTGGTTAACACCCCTACAGTGCATACTTTACATGGCATTTTTACCACGGATAATGAAAAGCTATTTCGTTATGGTAAAGAGCAATCTTTTGTCAGTATCTCTAATTCCCAGCGAGAATTGAGATTAGGACTAAACTATGTAGCAACCGTTTATAACGGGATTGATATTAGTAGCTATAAATTCCATCCCCAACCAGAAGAACCACCATATTTAGCTTTTTTGGGGAGAATTTCTCCCGAAAAAGGAACACATTTAGCCATTAAGATTGCCAAAGAAACTGGCTGGCGTTTAAAAATCGCAGGCAAAATAGATATTGTTGATCTCAAATATTATGAACAAGAAATCAAACCTTTAATTGATGGCAAGCAAGTTGAATATTTAGGGGAAGCTAACCATACACAAAAAAATGCCTTGATGGGAGGTGCAGTAGCGACTTTATTTCCTATTACTTGGCGCGAACCATTTGGTTTAGTGATGGTGGAATCAATGGCAGCAGGAACACCAGTAATTGCGATGAAGCTAGGTTCTACAACAGAAGTAATTTCCCACGGTAAAACAGGGTTTATTTGCAATAGCATAGAGGAGTTTATTCCGTCCCTCGATAAAATAGCAGATTTAGACCGTTATAGCTGTCGCAAATATGTAGAAAATCGTTTTAGTCTGCAACACATGACCGACGGTTATGAAGCAGTTTATCAGCAAATTCTGCAAAAGAAATTTGCTAGTAACGGACATCTTCGTAAGCTGTCACGCATCTAAGTTTTTTGGTGTTGACTGTTGACTATTGACCCTCCGAATTTTAGATTTTAAATTTTGGATTTTGGATTATTTTTGGTACAAGCTCCACCAGGAGTGGGTGGAACAAATCTAAAATCGTCAATCCAAAATCCCCAAGCTGCATCCTTTTATGGGTGCAGTCAATCTAAAATCTAAAATCTAAAATCTAAAATTGATTGACTGGGCAAAATATAAGACTTGATTTTGATTCTTGCTTCTTGCCCATGAGAGGTTTGAGACACTGCGTGTAATAAACTATGCCTTTGGTTATAGAAAAAGATAATCTCAAGGCAGAGTCAAAAATCGGTGGTGCGATCGCCTTATGATTCGGTAAGTACCACATAGGGCGAAATTATGACTCAGACAATTACCATTAACGAAAATCAACGCTTACAACTCCAACCCCTAGAAATTCCCTCCCGCCTGCTACTGGGGCCTGGCCCTTCTAATGCTCATCCCGCCGTTCTTCAAGCCATGAGTACCTCCCCAGTAGGACATCTTGACCCAGCTTTTTTAGCTTTAATGGATGAAATTCAGTCTCTGCTGCGCTACGTTTGGCAAACTGAAAACCCCCTCACCATAGCTGTAAGTGGTACAGGTTCGGCGGCTATGGAAGCAACTATGGCCAATGCAGTAGAACCCGGTGATGTGGTATTAATCGGTGTTGCTGGTTATTTTGGCAATCGTTTGGTAGATATGGCGGGAAGATATGGCGCAGATGTCCGCACTATTACCAAGCCTTGGGGGCAAGTTTTCTCCCTCCCAGAACTCCGCACCGCCTTAGAAACCCATCGTCCAGCAATTTTAGCTTTAGTTCATGCCGAAACTTCCACCGGTGCGCGTCAACCATTAGGAGGAGTTGGGGAATTATGCCGGGAATTTGGCACACTGCTGTTAATAGATACAGTCACCAGTTTAGGTGGTGTCCCCATATTTTTAGATGAGTGGGGTGTAGATTTAGCTTATAGTTGCAGTCAAAAAGGCTTGGGTTGTTCCCCTGGTGCGTCTCCCTTTACCATTAGCCCCCGCGCAATGGAAAAATTGCAAAAACGCTCCACCAAGGTAGCAAACTGGTATTTAGATATGAATTTGCTGGGTAAATATTGGGGGAGTGAACGAGTTTATCATCACACAGCCCCAATTAACTTATATTATGGACTGCGGGAAGCATTGCGTTTAATTGCCGAAGAAGGACTAGCCAACTGCTGGCAACGCCACCAAAAGAACGTAGAATATTTGTGGCAACGTTTAGAAGAGATAGGATTAAGTCTGCACGTAGAACGGGAATATCGCTTACCCACCCTTACTACTGTACGTATTCCGGCTGGTGTTGATGGTAAAGCAGTTGCACGGCAATTACTCACCGAACACAATATTGAAGTCGGCGGCGGCTTAGGTGAATTAGCCGGTCAAGTTTGGCGCGTAGGACTCATGGGTTTTAACAGTCGTCCAGAAAGTGTTGACCGACTCATAGAAGCATTGCAGCAAATTTTACCCCAGCATTAACTAATACCAAGTTGCAGTCAAAGATAGTAACCTGGGGTGGGGAGTGTGGGAGGTGTGGGGAGTGTGGGGAGTGTGGGGTTTAGGAATACTATTTCTGAAACCAACTTAGTATAAGTCAGCGTAAATAATTATGTTGGGATAAGGCAGGAGCAGAAAAATTCAAAATACCCTGCGGGTACTCCTTCAGAGAACTAGTTCGCGGAGCGTCCCGCAGGGAAAAGTAGCAAGCTACAAAATTCAATACTTATTGTCTCCCTTGTCTCCCTTGTCTCTCCCTGCTCCCTGCCCCCTGCTCCCTGCCCTTTCGCATAAATAAATTTAGGGGCTTGTGTCCTTTTTTCTTTGGTCAATGCTATCAACACCTGCGGACGGATAGCAGTCTCCACGGGGGTTAGGTGAGATAATACATCAATTGGTTGAGATAAATCTGATATCTGCGTGTAACTGAGAAACTTACCTAGTGCTGCCAATGACTGAGCAATTTCTGCACCATCATTATAAACTGCTATGTCTGTATAACTTTGACAATGGTAAAAGAGATGATGCGTTTACCATCTGATGTCAGCCCCATCAATTTGATAGCTTCACCAAAACCTGTAAATGTGCGTAATAATTGACCAGTGTGAATATCCCAAACCTTGAGAGTATGATCATCAGAGGCAGAAATAGCCATATTAGTGATAAGCAAGCTACTTTTACGTTGAATTAGGGGAGTTTTTAGGAGGGTTTTAAACGCAGAGGAGCGCGGAGGTTTGGTGCTGTTTTGTTATCTGTTGGTTGAGGTTTAATAGTGTGTCTGGAAATCCAGGGATGGTTAAACTGATGGCGATGCCAATTTCTCAAACTGTTGCCAGCATAGATACATAGCACGGGGAACATGGAAACATCCCTTCCATTTACCACCTTTGAGATTGAGTAATACTTCTCCACGACGATTTAAATAACCAAACCATTCCCCATATTCTGCATCGGCAAAGTTTGACCAAGCATAATCGTGCATTTTTTGATACCATTCCCAACACTCTGCACGTCCTGTCAACCGATAACCCATTGCTAAAGCTACTAAAGACTCTAAATGCACCCACCAGAGTTTTTGATCCCATTCCAATTGCTGCGGGGGATGGCCATCTGCATCCATGAAGTAATACAACCCACCATATTCACTATCCCAAGCAAAATTTAAGATGTTCATCACCACATCAACGGCTTGGTTAATCGTTTTGCTGTCGTTTTTACGGTTGGCAATATCCATAATAAACCACATGGCTTCAATCCCATGACCAGGATTAATTAACCTACTGTCAAAACAATCAATGTGAGAACCATCGGGGGTAACATTTTCATACATTAATCCCTTTTCTTGGTCGAGAAAGTCTGTCATGACTTCCTCTACTGTGCTAGCTAAGACACTTTCTAAGGTGTCACTAGGCAGTAACCAAGCCATTTCTAGGGTAAGATTGGCTAAAATCATGGGTACAGCTAGGGCTTTCATTGAGCGTGTACCGGGGTAAGCTTTGGTATATTGGCCTTTGGGGTTGTCTTTGCGACGTAAAACATTATTGTATGCTTGCATGGCTACATCTTTCGCCCATTCTTCCCCAGAGGCTAAGGCGTATTGACTAAATGCCATCGCCGCAAAGCAGTCAGAAAATATATTGTAGGGTTGAATTAGGGGTTGGCCTTGACGATTTAAGGCAAAATACCAATTACCTTCGTTATCTCTACCATGTTGAGCCAGAAATTCTGCACCGTTACGGGCAATTTTGAGCCAGTTTTCTCGTTTTTCTAGTTGGTTGCACAGCATGGAGAAAGTCCAGACTTGGCGATTTTGCAACCAGATAAATTTGTCGGTGTCGTAAACTTGACCTTGACGATTTAAACAGGTGAAGTAGCCACCTTGTTCGTAGTCTAGGGAATGTTGTTCCCAAAATGGCAAGACATTATTGAGGAGAGTGTTTTTGTAAAGTGCTGCCAGTGTTGTGAAGTCGTATCCCATATTGCCCCTGTTCAAAACCAACAGCGTTCATTATCGCTTTGCTGGGGATAGACTACAAGTAGTAGACAAGATAGGATGAGATGCGATCGCAATTAATAATGAAGAGTTATAATTGCAAAACTGATCAAACGGTAGATAACTGGTAGATACATCCTAATCAAATCTAATCTTTGTTGAATAAAACTCGGATAGATTCCTTAATTGCTTGCTGTGGTGGCATATTAGTCCCCCAAATTTTAGTCGCTACGTAGAGCGTACTGAATAAAGAGGTGATGAGTATAAAACTTGATATGGTCAATAAAATTTTGTTTGCCGATGTAGAAGCAGCAGGTTGTACCCGTTTTAAGCGACGATTTTCTTTACCTAGTAAATACACTAGATAAAAACGCCGTTGGAAAATTGGCACAGAAAGCCGAATATCTACAGCGTGCTGTTGTTCAACACGACCCTGAAACACTCTTTTAAGTTCTGCTAATTGGGTATCTGTAAA
>JBODRP010000306.1:0-6476 GCA_050633005.1 Trichormus sp.
CAGGGGGCAGGGGGCAGGGGGAAAAATAACAATCTCACTAGAGCAGACTTTAAATTCTGTCAACTGTTAACTGCTATATCTCTAAGAAAACTAAATTATGAAAATTAGAACTATTACTACAGGTATATCTCTTGATTCCCCCCAAGGAACAGAAAAACTCAAAATAGCGGCTGATTTTAACCAAAAAGCTCAAATAATTTTTGCACAACAAGGTTACGAAGTACAAACTACACGAATTACTACCAACCCTTGGGAAGAATATCTTGCTGGTTTACCTCCCTCTGAAATTATTGATCAGATTAAAAATTTAGAAGAATTTTTTCAAAATTTAAATGTCAGCTTTTTTAATATTGGTTATGCTAGCACTCTTGCAACTATAGATATGATTCCTGACATCATCCAAAATACATCAATAATTTACTGCTCCAGTAAAATTGGTGAATATTTTGATAATGCTCAAGCATCAGCCCAAGCCATTAAACGCATCTCCCAAGAAACTGAACATGGCTACGGTAATTTTCGGTTTTGTGCTGGGGCTAACTGTCAGCCAGGTATCCCATTTTTCCCAACATCATACCATTTAGGGGAAACATCTTTTGCCATTGGTTTAGAGTTGGCTGATTTAGTAATGCCAGCATTTATGGTTGCTGATAATATCCGAGATGCTGAAAATCATCTACAAATAATTTTAGCATCAGAAGTCAAAAAAGTAGAGGCGATCGCACAAGAAATTTCCACCCAATTTCATATTAAATTTTATGGGATAGATACATCCCTTACACCATCTTTAGATCAACAAAATAGTATCGCTTTTATCTATGAAAAATTACTAGATGGTAAATTTGGTCATCCTGGCACTTTAGCCATTTCGGGAATGCTAACACGAGTTTTAACAAGTATACCTATCAAAACCTGTGGTTACTCTGGTTTAATGCTACCAGTTTGTGAGGATATCGGTTTAGCAACTAGAGCCAATGAGGGAACTTATGATATTACCAATTTATTATTATATTCAGCCGTTTGTGGTTGTGGATTAGATACTGTACCAATTCCTGGCAATATTTCTCTAGAAAAGATTACAGCCATATTAATCGATATGACAACTTTAGCTTTTAAACTCAATAAACCACTTTCCGCCAGATTATTTCCCATCCCCAATAAAAAAGCAGGGGAAATGACTAATTTCAATTCCCCCTATCTCGTAGATTGTCAAATATTTGCAGTTAATTAAAATTGAGAATGGGGCATTGGGCAATTCAATGAGTGGATTTTGGATTTTCAATTTTGGATTGGATTTCAATCTAAAATCTAAAATTCTTTCCCTTGTCTCCCTTGTGTCCCCTTGCCTCCTAATTTACAGCTACCTAACTACCTATCACTAAGAGATGATTCATAAAGTAAAGCTTAAATTGTAGTGGCGTGTCTAGCTTTAAATGTTGCATTAAAAAATCGATTTTATCCGCGTTTATCGGCGTACCCTGCGGGAAGCAAGCTACATCTGCGGTTAATTTTTTCCAATTTAATGCACTATTTTAGTTTAGACGCGCTACTACTTAATATTTGCTTTTTGTCAATTATCTTGGCGAATGGGTAATAAAAGGGTGTAGGGTAAACTCAGCCATTCACAAGGGATAAGGTTTCTACCTACCAAGTCAGATAAGAACACTGTTCATTTATTCAAGCTATCTAAAGCTAAATTCAATTTCAAAACATTTACCCCAGGTTCGCCAAAAATCCCTAAAAAACGACCATCAGTATTTTGAGTAATTAAAGTTTCTAATTGCTTCGGTTGAATATTCCGCGCTTTGGCAACTCGTGCAATTTGTGCCTTAGCTGCTGTTGGTATAATGTGAGGATCAAGGCTAGAACCGGAACTATAGATTAAATCGGCGGTTGGTTGGACTTCAACATTTTGTAAACGTGTCAATTCTCCTTGAATACGTTTTAATAATGCAGGGTTACTAGGAGCTAAATTACTTGCACCAGAAACTCCTGTTTTTAAGATTCCCGCTTGATCATTTTGTGGGTTGGCTGTGCTGTAATTAGTAGTGCTAGGACGACTCCAAAAATATTTTTCAGACACAAAATTTTGACCAATTAATGCTGAACCAATTACCGTTCCTTGATTATTAGTAATTAAGCTAGCATTGGCTTGAAATGGTAATAATATTTGTCCACATAACAGCATCAAGAAAGGATAAATCAATGCTGTTAATATCCACAAAACTAAAGTAGAACGAATGGCTTTAGTAATTTGACGTATCTGGCTCATGTTAAAATCTCTCTGGTTGTAAAATCACAACAAATAAATAAATACAAAGGGCAACAGTCACTAATCCTAAAAGACTAATAGTGTAAACTTGCCAATGTGATATTCCTCCTGGTGTTGCTGCTTCTACGATTGGTGCGAGTAGCACATTAAAACACATGATGAGAAATATAGTCAGGGGTATTCTGTGACGTTTTGCACTGATGAATGCAAGTATTTCTAGCGCATCTTGTGGGAGTAAATATTTCATAATTCAAAATTACCAATTAAATTAAGCTAAACCAACCGATGCAATGACAACATCAATAATCTTGATGGCAATAAAAGGAGCAATTACACCACCAAGACCATAAATAAAGATATTACGCTGCAAAAGTTGATCAGCAGTTAAGGGTTGAAATTTTACACCAGTTAACGCCAGAGGAATTAAAGCTGGAATAATCAAAGCGTTATAAATTAAAGCTGATAAAACGGCAGATTGGGTACTAGCTAAACCCATAATATTTAAACTGCTCACACCAATTGCTGGAAAGATAGCGGGAATAATGGCAAAATATTTAGCCACATCGTTAGCAATCGAAAAAGTTGTTAATGCCCCACGGGTTATTAATAATTGTTTACCAATTGTGACGATATCAATTAACTTAGTGGGGTCAGAATCTAAGTCCACCATATTAGCAGCTTCTTTGGCGGCTTGCGTGCCGGAGTTCATTGCTACACCGACATTGGCTTGAGCGAGTGCAGGTGCATCATTAGTACCATCCCCTGTCATAGCGACTAATTTACCTTGGGCTTGTTCACTGCGAATTACCTCAATTTTGTCTTCGGGTGTGGCTTCGGCAATAAAGTCATCAACACCTGCTTCTTGAGCAATTACCGAGGCGGTAATGCGGTTATCTCCTGTAAGCATGATAGTTTTAATTCCCATGCGTCGCATTTGGTCAAAGCGTTCTTTAATCCCTGGTTTAATAATATCTTTGAGGTAAATTACGCCATAGATATCACCATTTTGACATACAGCTAAAGGAGTTCCGCCTAATTTAGAAACTCGCTCGAAAGCGACATCTAATTCCGGCGGAATTTGCCCATTTCTCGAACGCACAAATCCTTTAATGGCATCGACTGCACCTTTGCGAATTTCTACTCCGGTAGGTAAGTCAGTTCCACTCATCCGTGTTTTGGCAGAAAATTCAATTCCTTCTGCTTCCTTGGGGTTAAAATTTAATCTTGCCCCTAATCTTTCTGCCAATTTAATAATAGATTTACCCTCTGGAGTTTCATCAAAAATGCTTGATGCTAAGGCTATTTTGGCTACATCATCTAAAGAATGACCATTAACAGGAATAAATTCTTCTGCCAAGCGATTTCCTAAAGTAATCGTCCCGGTTTTATCTAATACTAAGGTATTGATATCGCCACAGGCTTCTACAGCACGTCCAGAGGTGGCAATGACGTTAAATTGGGCGACTCTATCCATCCCGGCAATGCCAATTGCACTTAATAAACCGCCGATAGTTGTCGGAATTAGTGCTACTAATAAGGCAATTAAAACGGCAATACTTACAGGTGATTTTACGTAGACTGAGACTGTGGGTAAGGTGGCAATCACCACTAAAAAGACTTGAGTTAAAACTGCCAATAACACCGTCAAGGCGATTTCATTCGGTGTTTTCGTGCGGGCTGCACCTTCTACCAGGGAAATCATGCGGTCAATAAAACCTTGGCCGGGGTCGGAACTCACACGAATTACTAGTTCATCGGAGATGATGCGTGTTCCTCCGGTGACGGAACTCGCCATGTCTGTTCCTGGTTCTTTTAATACTGGTGCTGATTCTCCGGTAATGGCAGATTCATCCACGGAAGCCACCCCCGCAATTACTTCGCCATCGGCGGGGATGATATCACCTGCGATCGCTTTAATTTGATCGCCACGACGTAAACTAGTAGAACTGACTTCTTGTATTGTGCCATCGGGAAGTAGTTTCCGGGCGGTAGTATCGGATTTGGTGGCGCGTAAGGTGTCGGCTTGGGCTTTACCTCGTCCTTCGGCTACGGCTTCGGCGAAGTTGGCGAAGAGGATGGTGAAGAACAAAATTATGGTGATTAAACCGTTAAATAGTCGGGGGTTGTTACCTGCGGTGTTACCAAATAGGTTGGGTTCTATTGTGACTAAGGCTGTGATAATTGTGCCTACCCATACTAGGAACATTACTGGGTTTTTTAGCAGATGGCGGGGGTCTAGTTTGATAAATGCTTGTTTGCAGGCTCGGCTGTAGAGTCCGGTGGTTTTGGGTTTGGGTGTATGTTTGCGTTGTTGGCGGGGTTTGGTTTTCATTTTTTTAACGCGGAGGGGCGCGGAGGTAAACGCGGAGGGGCGCGGAGGTTTTTTAAGGAGTGAGTGAGAAGGCTTCGGCTATGGGGCCTAGGACTAGTACGGGGAAGAAGGTTAATGCACCGAGAATTAAAATTACGCCGGCGGTGACTGTGGTGAATAGTTTGGTGTCGGTTCTGAGTGTGCCGGTGGTGATGGGGACTGGTTGTTTGCGGGATATACTGTCTGCTAGCAACAGTAGGGCGATGATGGGGATGTAGCGTCCGGCTAAGATGCTGAGGCTGGTGGTAAGATTCCACCACAGGGTGTTGTCGCCTAGTCCTTCAAAGCCTGAACCGTTGTTGGCGGCGGCGGAGGTGTATTCATAAACTACTTGGGATACGCCGTGGAAGCCGGGGTTGCTGATACCGCCGAGGGTGTCGGGGAAGGCAAATACTACTGCCCAAGGAATTAAGATAGCGAAGGGGTGGACTAATAAGACGACGCTGGCGAGGATGATTTCTGGTTTCTCGATTTTACGTCCTAAAAATTCTGGTGTGCGTCCTACCATTAAGCCGGTGAGAAAGACTGCCAAAATTAAGTAGATAAATAGGTAGGCTGTTCCTGTACCTTGTCCTCCCCAAATAATCTGTAAGAACATATTAAATAAGGTGACGAACCCACCGGGAGGCATTAAAGAATCGTGCATTCCGTTGACTGCGCCGCACATGGTGGCGGTGGTGGTGACTGCCCATAAGGCGGTTTGCGCCCAACCAAAACGGACTTCTTTACCTTCTAAGTTGGGTTGTTGTGAACCTAACAGGGCATTAACTTGGGGATTACCTTGATATTCTCCTATGGCAGCGATCGCAATTAACACCACAAATATCACAAATACCATCCAGTAGATTAACCATGCTTGTCTGCGGTTGTTTGCAAATATGCCGTAGGTGTAAATTAACGCTGTAGGTATGGCCATCATGGCAACAGTCTCTAAGAGGTTAGAGAAACCATTAGGATTTTCTAAGGGATGGGCGGAGTTGATGCCAAAAAAACCGCCGCCATTTTCTCCTAATTCTTTAATAATCTCATAATGTGCGACAGGGCCGCGCGCGATCGCCTGGGTTGCACCTTCTAAAGTATTGGCTATTGCTACCCCCGCTAGGGTTTCCGGTACACCTGCCAAAATTAATAACAAGCCCCCCACAATCGATATAGGCAGCAATATCCGAGTAATTGACTTAGTTAAATCAACATAAAAATGTCCCAAAGGTCTACCAGTCAAACCCCGAATAAAGGCTATCCCCACGGCTAAACCTGTGGCGGCTGAGGTAAACATCAGAAAACCTAAAGCCAACATTTGACTAGCGTAGCTAAAGGTTGTTTCCCCTGAATAATGCTGTTGGTCTGTATTAGTAAGAAACGATAGGGTGGTGTGCAGAGCTAAATCCCAACTTGGTACACCCACACCTGTAGGATTTAGGGGTAACAGTCCTTGCAACATGAAGATGGCGAACACCAAAATTCCCATCATTAAGTTGCTGTATAATACTGCTGTGGCGTACTGTTTTCCCGTCATTTCTTGTTGTGAATGCACCCCGCTCAAAGCATAAATCAGCCTTTCTATGGGATTGAGTATAGGATCAAGTAACGTGGTTGCTCCCATGTAAACACGAGCCATATAACTCCCAAAAAAGGGAGTGATAGCAATGACTATAATTAATGTTAAAGCTATTTGTATCCATCCTTGCAGCATGAATTTTGTGAACTCCTGATAGGAATAGTGGAATTATTGAGCGAACACTCAACACATGAGTAATAAATTGGATGTGTTTTCTGTAATAAAAACTTTAGTGCTGGTACTTGGGCTAAATTAAGAGTTAAAGCCAGTAATTC
>JBODRP010000307.1:0-6456 GCA_050633005.1 Trichormus sp.
GAAGATCAATGCTTCCCAGAACAATGTTATGAATTTTACCGCCAGGGTAATATCCGCATCGTCACAGATTGTCAAAATGACGATTGGGGTGATTGTCTGACGGGATTCATGCAACAAACACAGGTAAAATCCAAAATTATTGCCCCGATTATTCAAAAAGTAGAAAATCACCCTCCTAGGGTATGGGGATTAATTAGTCTTCACGCTTGTGCTACACACCGAAAATGGCAAACAGATGAAACTGACCTACTCCAGCAAATTGCTAGCCAATTATCCGTAGCAATTCAGCAAGCAGACCTCTATGAACAAGTGCAAACCGAACTGAGCGATCGCAAACGCGCAGAGATAGCATTGTCTTTGTTAAATGAGCAACTCCTGTATGTCAACACCGAATTATCCCGTGCCACTCGCCTCAAAGATGAGTTCCTCGCCAGTATGAGTCACGAACTGCGTACACCTCTAAACGCCATTTTGGGAATGTCAGAAGGCTTGTTAGACGGGGTTTTTGGCCAAATTACAGAACGGCAGCAACGTGCTTTGTCTACTATCGAACGTAGCGGTAAACACCTGTTAGAACTGATCAACGACATCCTTGATTTAGCAAAAATTGAAGCGGGTAAACTCGAACTGCAAATTGCTCCCATTGCTATTACTTATTTATGTGAGTCTAGTTTGGCTTTTGTCAAACAACAAGCATATCAAAAACAAATTCAACTCCGACTCAATATTCAAACTACCATCACAGAAATTGCTGCCGATGAACGACGGATGCGCCAAGTTTTAATTAACTTGCTCAATAATGCTGTGAAATTTACCCCAGAAGGTGGAAGTGTCACCTTAGCAGTTCGCAGAGAAAGAATTGACAATTACTCCTGTGTAGGAAATAGTCACCTCCCTCAACCCCAATGCTCAGACTGGGTAAGTTTTTCAGTCATTGATACAGGTATTGGTATTGCTCCAGAAGATATGGGAAAATTATTTCAATCCTTTGTGCAGATCGATAGTCGCCTGAATCGGCAGTATACTGGCACAGGATTAGGGCTAGCTTTGGTGCGTCAAATTGCCGAGTTACACGGCGGACAGGTAAGTGTCAGTAGTGATGTAGGCAAAGGTAGTTGTTTTAGAGTACTTTTACCTGAAATAGAGCAAAAATTAACTTTGCCTACATCTACAGCAGATGTACAATTACCTTTAACCAGTTTATCAACTATTCCATCAGTAGTTTCCCCGTCACCCTTAATTCTTCTGGTAGAAGATAATCAGGCCAATATAGAGACAATTTCTAGCTATCTTGAAAGTAGGGGGTATAGACTGATACTAGCAACCGATGGTCAAACAGCGATTAACTTAGCCATATCTCAAAATCCTGACTTGATTTTGATGGATATTCAAATGCCAGAAATCAATGGTTTGCAAGCTATTCGTAGCATTAGGGAATATAGTAAATTGGGGAATGTTCCCATCATCGCATTAACAGCATTAGCCATGCCCGGCGATCGGGAAAAATGTCTAGAGGCAGGGGCTAATGATTATTTAAACAAACCAGTCAAGTTGAGAGAGCTTACAAGTATAATTCAGAACTTGTTAAAAAGTAGTACATAGATTAAATGGACAATCAGCCTTGTATTCTAGTCGTTGACGATGAACCAGATAACTTTGATGTAATTGAAGCCCTACTGTTTCGTGAGGGTTATGATTTAAATTATGCGCCTAATGGTCAGCGAGCCATAGAACGACTACAAATTATACAACCTGATGTCATTTTGTTAGATGTGATGATGCCCGATTTAGATGGCATCGAAGTATGCAAACGCATCAAAGCCAATTCTCAATGGCAGCATATTCCAGTCATTATGGTAACAGCCTTGACGGCAAAAGAAGACATGGTGCGGTGTATGGCCGCCGGTGCAGATGATTTTATCAGTAAACCTGTCAATGGTTTGGAGTTACGTGCTAGGGTAAACTCCATGCTACGGATTAAGCAGCAGCATGACAAGTTACAAAAATTACTCCAACTCAGGGAAGACATGGTAAAAATGGTCTTGCATGATATGCGTAATCCCCTGACATCTATTTTACTAGCTACCGAAATTTTACAGTTACCTGATTTTCCCCTTGCCAAACAGCAAAATAAAATTAATCAGATCATTATTTCTGTACAACATCTGCAATCTTTAATTGATGATCTCTTGCTGATGGCCAAGTTAGAATCTGGCAAAATGATTCTCAATTTGCAAGAAGTAGACTTAAATCATCTGTGTGTATCAGCATTAAATAATTTTGAGGCGATCGCGTCTCAAAAGCAAATTCAACTCATCAGCCAATTATACCCATCTGATTTGAATGTCAACTTAGATGCTTTGATATTTCGCAGAGTTCTAGATAACCTCTTATCCAATGCCATCAAATTTTCACCCAAAAATAGTTCAGTCACCTTGAGAACTGATGATTTAGGTGCAGAGGGGGTGATACTGGAAATTGCTGATTCAGGATCAGGAGTTAACGACAATCTCAAACAGGTAATATTTGAGAAATACGAAATCGGCACAATTATGCCAGAAGTTTCACAACTAGGTTTAGGATTAGCATTTTGCAAAATGGCGGTAGAAGCGCACGGCGGCAAAATCACCGTCGAAAATAACCAGCCTAAAGGGGCAGTGTTTAAAGTATTTCTCTCAACGTGACAATAACCATCTCGGTATGAGTTTTTGTATCAAAATATGAAGGAATGTTGCATTTGTGTCAAAACCTGAAGGGAAAGCGCGAAATTAGCCAAAAGACCGTGGTACGATGCTTTCGGTAAACGGTAAATGTGAAGATTGGGAGAAGACCTTTGACACTACGGGTTGCTGTTGTTGGGTCAGGCCCAGCTGGTTCCTCTGCTGCTGAAACATTAGCAAAGGCTGGGATTGAAACCTATCTATTTGAACGCAAGTTAGATAACGCCAAACCCTGCGGGGGTGCTATCCCTCTGTGTATGGTAGGTGAATTTGATTTACCACCAGAGATTATTGATCGTCAGGTGCGGAAGATGAAAATGATTTCACCTTCCAATCGTGAGGTTGATATCAATTTAATAAAACAAGATGAATATATAGGAATGTGCCGCCGCGAAGTGCTAGATGGCTTCTTGCGGAATCGGGCGGCGAAACTGGGGGCAAATTTAATTAATGCCACTGTTCATAAAGTAGATATACCATCAAATAACACAGATCCATATACTATTCACTATGTTGATCATAGTGAAGGTGGGGTACAAGGAATTACCAAAACCCTGAAGGTGGATTTAATTATCGGAGCAGATGGGGCAAACTCCCGGATTGCCAAAGAAATGGATGCAGGGGATTATAACTATGCGATCGCTTTTCAAGAGCGCATTCGTCTACCCCAAGAT
Organism: Trichormus sp.; assembly: GCA_050633005.1. Taxonomy (GTDB): domain Bacteria; phylum Cyanobacteriota; class Cyanobacteriia; order Cyanobacteriales; family Nostocaceae; genus Trichormus. Next base: position 3,395 of record JBODRP010000307.1, read on the forward strand.
AAAATGGCATACTACAACGACCTTGCCGAAATGTATGTCGGTAATGACGTTTCTACTGACTTCTACGCTTGGGTTTTCCCCAAATATGATCACGTAGCTGTCGGTACTGGCACAATGCACATTAACAAAGCCAGCATCAAACAACTGCAAGCTGGTATTCGCGCCCGTGCCAGCGAAAAATTAGCAGGCGGTACAATCATCAAAGTAGAAGCTCACCCCATTCCTGAACATCCTCGTCCCCGCCGTGTCGTTGGTCGTATTGCCTTAGTTGGAGATGCAGCTGGTTACGTTACAAAATCTTCCGGTGAAGGTATTTATTTTGCTGCCAAATCTGGAAGAATGTGTGCAGAAACCATCGTGGAAGTTTCCCAAAATGGTAGCCGCATTCCCACAGAAAAGGAAATCAAGCTTTATCTCCAACGTTGGGATAAAAAATACGGTCTGACTTATAAAGTTTTAGACATCCTACAAACAGTATTCTATCGTTCTGATGCTACCCGCGAAGCATTTGTAGAAATGTGTGCTGACCTGGATGTACAAAAACTTACCTTTGATAGTTATCTGTATAAAACAGTTGTTCCAGCTAATCCTATTACCCAGCTTAAAATTACTGCCAAGACAATTGGTAGCTTAATTCGTGGTAACGCCCTAGCACCCTAATTCCAGCACTTTCCGGTGTAATGAGGTACACTATTGGCGGGCAAGATGCCCACCCCACAAGAGTTTCATTATTATGATTTGTACCTCATAGCAATGAAATCTGCTATATAAGTAATGAGTGCTGAGTGCTGAGTGCTGTTAGCAGAGTGGGGCGGTAGCCCGACGTTTAGCCAGTGCTGAGTTGTGAGTAAGGGTAAACTCAGTAATTCTTAGTTGTTTTACTCCTGATGAGGATGCTAAAGCATTACCACCACTCATTACTTATTACTCATTACTCATTACTCAAAACTCAATACTCAGCATTATATTAAATGGCACTCCCTCAATTCTGCCAAACAGGGAGTGCCATTCATTTTAGGAAGTGTGTAGCGATGGATGTGTCAATTTGCGGGCAAAGCTTACCTATAGGGTAATTAGCAAAGCGAAATCTAGACACGCACAGCGCGACTGGTTGAAGAGTAGAATTTCCTGCAATACCCTACATTGCAAACTGCATCTTCCTCAGTTTGTCCCATAGTCCAGGGAACTGAGCAAGATTTCATTCAACTACTGATGTGGTAGCACCTTCATTAGATGGTGGCAAGCTGGGCAATTCCAGGCAGTATCCCGCACCATACACTGTCTTAATATAACGGGGGTGGCGAGGATCTGGTTCTAACTTAGTTCGCAAATGGCGAATATGCACCCGAATCGTTTCAATGTCATCATCTGGATCATAGCCCCAAACTTCTCTGAGGATTTCGCTAGGGGATACAGTCTGACCATGACGTTGTAGTAAACAATGCAGTAGCTCAAATTCCAAATGAGTGAGTTTCACGGTTTGATGAAACCAGATAGCCTCAAATCTTTCTGGAACGAGAGTTAAAGGGCCATAGTTCAAAATTTCGCTGTGTTTTGCAGCTTGTGGAATGCGGTCAGTGCGTCGCAATAATGCCCGCACTCGTGCCAGCATTTCTTCCACTTCAAAGGGTTTGGTCAGATAATCATCTGCCCCCGCATTAAAGCCTTCTACCTTATCTTGAGTTTGACTAAGGGCAGTCAGCATCAAAACAGGAATTTCGGCTGTGCGTTCGTCTCGACGCAGGCGTTGGCAAACAGTAAAACCATCTACCCTGGGCAACATGAGATCAAGCATGATCAAGTCTGGTTGTAGCTGGAGGGCTAGGGCTTGACCTTTAATTCCATCTTCGGCTTGACTCACATCGTAGCCAGCCATTTCCAAGTTGACGGCAACGAGTTCTGAAATTGCTGGGTCATCGTCTATGACAAGAATCCTCGGCATTCTTAAAAAATTATTACTACTTATTAAGGATAAATAAGAACCTTTGGTAGATACAAAGATTTCTGTCTTGATTATAAAAAATATTTTAAATCTAACATAAACCTTAAAACTAACATAATTGCGAAATCATGAATAAATTACCCGAAATTTTGGTTATGATGTGTGACGCTCCCTACAATCTGTCTGAAAAATGACGTTTAGTGTTGACTGTTGAGTGTTGACGGTGATGTACTCCCAGTCTTCTCTACGAGACGCTACGCAAAGGCAGTTTCCGTCAATTCCAAACTGCTGAACCCGGAATGTTGACTGGAAGAGAGATGTTTATTAGCTAGTTGTCTCCTTAGTCACATGAGTCTCCAACGGAGGCGCACCTACGGGAAGGGCGAAAGAAACAAGTAAAATCCTCTTTCCCCCTGCCCTCGGTTAGATGTCAAGCCTCGTCCTTAAGGACGGGGTTTTGTTAAGATTGGTCTGTCAAGATAAGCTGTTCCAGTTTTGCATTAAGTTGGCAGAACTAGACAGTTCACAAATAGTTTTAGTTTTTCTTCACTATTATTAGAAAACTTACTCAGCTTTTTTGCTTTCGTCAACAAACTACAAAATTACATTGGATTACGTTCAATGGAGATATAAAAATTTATAAAGGATATGTTGAAAACCCTGTGACTTTAGTCCAGGGATGAAAACTATTTGGTAGGCTAAAACCTACCAGTTTTGGTAAAATAGCTTTAGTTTCAACATGAGTAGGAATAACCGCAGCGCGTTGAACAATCCTAGTAGGGGTGAAACTCCCGCACAGTAAGTCAGCCGTGTTAATCGTCGCCTATACCACTGGCAAACAATAGCAGGATTGGGAGCGTTCTTAACTTGTGAAATATGTGGACTCTCGTCGGGAAACTGCAAATAAAACTAAGTAACGTCACAGCTAAACCACGTTAGCTTGAACTGACAGAAGCCTCTCACTTACCGCTTGCGGAAGTGATGAGATGAATGGCAGGGCGATGAGGAGTCCCACCCCCGACCAACAACGACTATCACTCGTTGAGAGAGTGGGGTGGGCGACGAATCGCCAAACTTTGAACTAAGGTTCTCAACGCTTCAGACATCGGAATATCTAAAG
>JBODRP010000308.1:0-6378 GCA_050633005.1 Trichormus sp.
GGTAAAAGCAGAAAATAATAGTTATAAAATAGGATTTAATACCCTTTTGCTACCTCAGACTGATTCCCATCCTATCATGCTTAAAAGATTTAATTGTACTGAAGGAGAAGGAATTTCCTTGGAATTTATTTTGTCTTTTATCCAAAAAGTTAAAGAACTGGTAAATTTACCCTATCTACAATGGGAAGACATAAAATTTCGTATCAAAAATATGCACATTCAAGATAAAAGTTTAATACTTTTAGTCGAAGCTAATTTAAATCAAGTACCTAATTCGCTAACCTAATTCAAACAATCACAAAGTCAATATTTATACAGAATAATAAAGTTTTATCCTTGAAAAACTGCTATTTGAAAACAATCTGATTTGCTACTGCCTGCCACTATGCGCTATTAATAAGCAAATAAAGAACAGTTTACTTATTTAGGTTATAATCTTCGGTTACACTTTGTAATATTATCAGGTCACTCTTAATCTCATGACTAATATGCAAGAATATGATGTAGTAATTATTGGTGCAGGACATAACGGTTTAGTTTGTGCAGCTTATTTGCTCAAAGCAGGCTATAGTGTTCTACTACTAGAAAAACGTTCCGTTCCTGGTGGTGCAGCCACAACAGAAGAATGTTTACCCAAAGAAGCACCAGGATTTAAATTTAATTTGTGTGCCATTGACCATGAATTTATTCATTTGGGGCCAGTTGTCGAAGAATTAGAACTGAAAAAATACGGCTTAGAATATCTAGAATGCGATCCCGTTGTTTTCTGTCCTCATCCTGACGGCAAATATTTTTTAGGTTATAAATCCTTAGAAAAGACCTGTGGTGAGATTGCCCGTTATAATGAACGCGATGCCAAAAAATATGCCGAATTTACCAACTATTGGCAACGGGCTATAGGTGCAATGATTCCCATGTTTAATGCACCTCCAAAATCCATCATCGATATCGCCGGTAACTACGACATCACCAAATTAAAAGATTTATTTTCTGTCATTGGTTCACCTAACAAAACACTGGACTTTGTACGTAATATGATGACCAGTGCTGAAGATATACTCAATGAGTGGTTTGATTCCGAATTTCTCAAAGCACCCCTCGCTAGACTCGCATCAGAATTAGGCGCGCCACCCTCCCAAAAAACCATCGCCATTGGGGCAATTATGATGGCTATGCGTCATAACCCCGGTATGGCTAGACCACGGGGAGGTACTGGGGCATTGGTCAAAGCTTTAGTTAATTTAGTTACCTCTAAAGGTGGTGTAATTCTCACAGACCAACAGGTAGAAAAAGTTTTAATTGATAACGGTAAAGCTGTTGGTGTACGGGTAGCTGGTGGGACAGAATATCGTGCTAAATATGGGGTGATTTCTAATATTGATGCCAAGCGGTTATTTTTACAAATGACCGATAAAAGCGATGTAGATGCAGCCGACCCCGATTTATGGGAAAGATTAGAACGGCGTATTGTTAATAACAATGAAACTATCCTGAAAATTGACTTGGCTTTAAATGAACCCCTGCGCTTTCCCTACCATGCCCACAAAGATGAATATCTCATTGGCTCAATTTTAATTGCAGACTCCGTTGCCCATGTAGAACAAGCCCACAGCAAATGTACTTGGGGAGAAATTCCTGATGCTGACCCATCTATGTATGTAGTTATGCCCAGTTTCCTGGACCCCACCCTTGCACCCCCAGGTAAACATACAGTATGGATTGAATTTTTCGCCCCCTATCAAATTGCTGGTGCGGAAGGTACAGGTTTGAAAGGAACTGGTTGGACGGATGAATTGAAAAACAAAGTTGCAGATAGGGTGGTGGATAAATTAGCCACCTATGCACCCAACGTCAAAACTGCAACTATTGCCCGTCGTGTCGAAAGTCCCGCAGAATTAGGGGAGAGATTAGGCGCGTATAAAGGTAATTACTACCACGTTGATATGACATTAGATCAAATGGTGTTTTTCCGTCCTTTGCCTGAGTTAGCTAATTACAAAACCCCCATTGATAATCTCTTTTTAACTGGTGCAGGAACACATCCAGGTGGTTCTATTTCAGGAATGCCCGGACGTAATTGTGCGCGGGTATTTTTACAAACTAAGCATCCGTTAACCCAGACCTTAAAAGATGCACGGGATTCAATTAAGTCTACTGTGGGGTCTGTTTTTGGCATTGGTTAGAGATTCAATATTTTGAATTTTGTAGTAGGCTTACGCCTACTTCACCAAAATACCTAATACCAATTCGCAATTCGCAATACCCGCTATCGCGGGAAGCAAGCTACGCAATTAAGAAACCCAGATGGTATCTGACTTTCTTAATTGCATCTGTTGCTTAATTTTGGAGAATTGGTATAACGGCGAATCCGTAGTTAATTGTCCTTGTTATGATTGCACTATGCGGCCATAAAAGGAGATTTCAGTCATGTTTGCTCTTATTTCTCCAGACAAGACTCAATTACCTCCTGGTGCTGTAGTACGCCTACCCGCTAGTTGGCAAGAGTACCAGCATTTATGTGAACAAAGGGGAGATGGGTCAATTCCGCGTATAAAATACCGTAGTGGAGAAGTTTTGTTGATGTCACCATTACCAGTACACGGTCGAGATGCCCATTTACTGGCCAATATCGTGATCACCCTCTTAGATTACCAAGGGCGAGAATATGACGCGTTTACGCCAGTTACCATGAGCTTACCTGAAGAAAGCGGAATTGAGCCAGATTATTGTTTTTATATTGACAACTGGCAAGCTGTATCCGGTAAAAAACGCATCGACTGGCAACAAGACCCACCCCCTGATTTAGTAATAGAAATTGATGTCACCAGTTATTCTGATGTGCAGGATTATCTGCCTTATAAGATTCCTGAAGTGTGGTTATTGAGAAATCAACAGTTATTAATCCACCAATTACAAGGTGAAAATTACCAACTACAAAGCAACAGCCGCTATTTTCCTGACTTTGATTTGATAACAGCGATCACTCGTTGTCTACAAATTGCCTATGAGCGCAATACTAGTGCTGGTATCCGCGATCTCAAACAATGCTTAGACAAGCTGATTATTTCTCAATAAATATTACAACAGTTTTCAGGCAGTTGCCAAACCTCAAACCTACTATGCTTTTAAAACCGGGGAGGGTTAATTTCAATGCCATTCTTGATAATCTTCAGAAGATTTGGGATCTAATTCCCAACGCTCATTGTCGCGGCGTTCTAAGATATCTTCTGTGTGCAGTAATTCGTTATCATTCATTTCTAAACCCACGGCTGCTTCTATTTCTTCTGTAACATTTTGGTCAGGAGTCGGTACTGTACCGCCAACTGCCTCATCTCCTACTGAGTCTGCATCTTGCCAATAAGCATCAACATCACCACCCGTTAATTCGGGACTGGTTTGTGTGTATTCATGCCTTCTTTCATAGAGGGTTCGTCCACCAATATTGTATCCTGGTATATCTTTGACACCCGTACCATAGGATTCGGTAATTTCCTGTGGTAAGTCATCAGATTTAATTTCGGGATTTTGATGATTTTCTGTCATAAAATTAGCCGCTTGTATATCATTACCATAACTATTTTTAGCTGTTTTGTTGTCCTACATAAGATGTACAACTTGAGAAATAAAGTCATCTCTTTCTTAAGAACGAAGCCAATATCAATCTTAGAACCTAATGTTAATAGTATGAAATCTAAGGTCAAGCCACTTGTAGTTGAATCTGGTAGTTATGAGCTAGGAGTTCTCAAACCACGTCGAACCTAGATGAAAAACATCCTACTCATAACTATTTTTTTGTAAATTTTAAAAAAATGATTTTTAATTTTTTAAATTGAATTTTTATTTTTTTATTATTCAGAATATCTAGAGTTATAAAACTCTAGCTTGTGTTTATGGGAGGGAGAAATGGAATATAACGAATTTATTACCCACGTCCAAAGCTTGGCTCAATCAAATTACCTTGAAGAAGCAGAACGTGCTACCCGTGCCACCCTAGAAACTATTAAAGAACGCATTTCTGGAGATGAAGCTCAAGACTTATCTACTCAATTACCACAGGAACTTGGCGAATGTTTGAAAGGTAGAGAAGGAGAGCCAGATCAAAACTTTAATTTACAAGATTTTATCGTCCGTGTCAGTCGAAAAGAAAATTTAGAACCGACAACAACAGCAATTCATGTACGTGCTGTTTTTGCAGTGTTACAAAATGCTGTGACTCCAGAAAAGTTTGCTAAATTACATCGTCATTTTTCTCATGATTACGAGGAAATGTTTGGTACACCACCAACTAGTGAAGTACCAGCCTGAAAAGCAGGGGAGAAAAAGGATAAACAATTCAAAATACCCTACGGGAAGCAAGCTACAAAATTCAAAATTGAAAATTATTAGTCAGGAAAAAATATGACCAACCATAATAATCATGCTGGGAAGAAAAAAGTAGCTATTCTCATTGAACAGGGAGTAGAAGACGTAGAATTTATTATTCCTTGTAATGGGCTAAAACAGGCTGGTTTTGAGGTAGTTGTCCTGGGTGGAAGGATGAATGAAAAATATAAGGGTAAACGGGGGAAACTTTCTACACAAGCTGATGCTACCACTACGGAGGCGATCGCATCTGAATTTGATGCTGTAGTTATTCCCGGTGGAATGGCCCCTGATAAAATGCGCCGTAACCCCAACACCGTCCGGTTTGTACAAGAGACGATGCAACAAGGAAAATGGGTGGCTGCGGTTTGTCACGGGCCACAGGTGTTAATTGAAGCTGATTTAGTTCAAGGTAAGCGGGTTACAGGTTTTAATGCTATCCGCAAAGATATAATTAACGCCGGTGCAAACTACCAAGATGAACCCTTGGTAGTGGACGGTAATTTAATTACATCCCGTGAACCTGGAGACTTGGCAATTTTCACCACAGCGATTTTGAGCCGTTTGGGTTATGGCGGTAAAGAAGCTGTATTACCAAATGAGGAAGACACCAGCGCAGAATGGTGGAAACTGGCTGATGCTTGGGGTGGTTCAACTAAAAGTGAAATTCTTCGCGGTTTGAATACAGCTTTGGGTGGAGAACGTTATTCACTAGAAGCATTAGAACAGTACACAGAAAAAGAATCAGATACACAAGCTAAAGCCTTGTTTCAAGAGATGATTACTAATAAACAAGGTCACATTGAAAAGTTAGAAACATATCTGCACAGGCTTGGCGAAAAACCCTCTTTTGGTGCGAATATTGCTAATCAATATGCCAAGGTGAAATCAACTTTTACAGGTAGTGATGACATCTATCAAATACGCTGCGCCTTGGGTGATTTACAAACAGGTATTGGTGATATTGGTAACTTGTGTGCTATGTACACTGACCCAGTAGCAACAGCCATTTTTAAAGGCATTTACCAAGATTTAGTACAGTACGAACAGCGTCTAGTTCAATTATATCGGACACGTATGGCTGCTGAGGTCAAGCCGCCTAAGCCAACTACAGGAGCAGCAGTATAGATGTGAAAAGAGGTTCGTAGTGAGGGCTTTAGCCCTCAAGCTAAGGACTAAACTCCTCACTACAAACTTACAGGACTTACGCAAGTGTCACAATTGGTGGTTGGTGCGTGACGCTATAAGTATCATGACGACGTTCAAATATTCGTGCTGCGTCACGCACCCTACAGAAAAAATATGCCAGTTGCGTAAGTCCTAACTTATTCACCAAGCATTTTGATTTGGAGATAAAAAAGTGACTGTCACATCAGGAGATAAACAAGCTGAAGCCAGCGACATAGAACGTTGGGCATCGCTCATTGGCGGTGGTGCGCTGGTATTAATTGGTTTACGACAAGCCTCTTTGCGGGGAGTATTAACGGCTTTAGCTGGTGGAGGATTGATTTATCAGGGTGCAACTAAGCATAGCACCATTGAGCAAGTTCAAGAAGCTATCGGTTTGAACAAACCTATCAAAGTTGAAAAAACGGTGACAATTAACCAGCCAGCAGAGGAACTCTATCGTTATTGGCACAACTTTGAGAATTTGCCCACATTCATGAAACATCTCAAATCTGTGAAAGTTTACAATGAGAAGCGATCGCACTGGATAGCCAATGCACCGCTCGGTAACAGTGTAGAATGGGATGCAGATATCTTAGAAGACCGAGAAAATGAGTTTATTTCCTGGGCTTCCATAGAAGGTGCAGATATTGATAACTCTGGTTTTGTGCGTTTTACAAAAGCACCAGGAAATCGAGGTACAGAAGTCAAAGTAGTCTTAGAATACAACCCCCCAGGCGGAACACTAGCTGCAATTTTCGCCAAACTTTTTGGTGAAGAACCAGAACAACAAATAGGCGACGAATTACGCCGCTTCAAAATGTTGATGGAAACAGGGGAAATTGCCAC
>JBODRP010000309.1:0-6373 GCA_050633005.1 Trichormus sp.
TTAAACCCTTGCTCCCTCCGGTCGCGCAGATGGTTCGGGCAATCAGCGAAGGGATTTATCCCTTCTGCCTTCTGCCCTCTGCCCTCTGCCTTTCTTTGATAATTTTTGAGTATAGTTAGGTTCTATCGCACTGACGCACCCTAAAGTTTGGATATTTTTTGATTTGGAACTGCCTAAGTCCTGATTTAGTTAAACCGAAAAACTAAAACTGGGGTAGCTTGGGTTGATGTTTTCGGTTATTTCAGGGATTGTCTGCTCAAACACTGATCATGTAAATTAGATAACTGGCTAATTAGCAACAAAATTAAAAAACTCAGTCATCTTGCAGACAGAAATTTCTATGTTCAGCATCTATATTTGGATTTTAGAACAAGTGTAATCAAGGCAAATACTCTATGATAAATTCCTAGTATTTGCCTTGAGGGTAAGTTATTATGCAAGGGAAATCCATCACCTATTCGATGTTTCAATACCCAGCATAAGTTTATTATTACTAATTTTATGGATATGTAACCGGAAAAATATTATTTTTCCGGTCTTCTTACCAAAATTGTTGCTGATGTTTCTGTATGTTGTTGGTTGCTACTACCAGAATTAGTGTAATGAGGCACACGAACTTGAAAAAATAAATTGAGGACAAATGTAATTGTGACTGCTAATAATAGTTTTTCCAACATATTCTTTCTCCCACCCACACCATTAATGATTTATTCCAACTCTTGGAGAGTAATCAAGATAATTTCCAAATTTAGAAATCTATTTTGGCAATACCAATCCAACCAATGTCTTAGTTAGTTGGAGTGTCCTGATAGTCTGAGTTTGCCCCAGGGTATCAGTAAATTCATGAGTTAAAACCACAGAATTAATAAATTCTTAATAGTTGAATCATCAAGGACTGAAATCACTAAGCCGAATATGTCAGGGATAAACAAGAAGCTATGGCAATGGTAAAAAATGAATCTCTAGCGCGTATGGTAATGTTGATCTGTTTTGGCACTGCTATCTTATCGGTAGCTGTGCATTGGCGCATTACTACAACGCAAGGGCAGTTTAAAAAGCCAGGCTATACCACCGTCAGCCGCTCTGGAGATGTTTATACAGGAGGCTTAGGTGAAACCGCGTTTGGTGCTTCTACACCTTCAGATCAAACAAACCAGAGAACTTTTCCACTCAAGTCCTCAGTTACCGAGTCTCATAATAATGGGGATACCGTTAATCAAAATGTAGCTTTAACGACTAATGCACCTAAAAAATCACAATTATTAACACCAGAATCCCAACCGACAAATCAGGGTTCTGAGTCACCGAGGTCTATATTTTCTCAGATTTTTAGTCAAAATAAGTCATCTAGTCAACGAGGCAAGATCACTAAGCAGGTGGTAGTTGATTTAAGCGATCGCCGCACCTATGTTTATAAAGGAGATTTAGTCATCGCCAGTTACCCAATTGCTATAGGTAAGAAGGGTTGGGAAACGCCTACAGGTACGTTTGAAGTCAATGATAAGCAACATGATCCTATTTGGCGACATCCCATAACTGGCAAAGTTTATCCACCTGGTTCTGACAGTCCTTTGGGAGAAAGATGGATTGGGTTTTGGTCAGATGGCCGTAATGAAATCGGCTTTCACGGTACACCAGAAATTCATCTTCTAGGAGCAGCCATTTCTCATGGTTGCTTGAGAATGCGTAATTCTGATGTCCGTTTGCTTTACGATCAGGTAGGGATAGGTACTACAGTTGTAGTACGTGAGTAATAATAATCAATAGTCCATCTAAAATCCCCAAGCCGCGCACCCTTGTAGTCGGGGTTAATCTAAAATCCCAAATCTAAAATTGGTTAACTATTGACTATTGATTTAGTGTGATGATTTTTGCTCAAAGTTAGGTGCATAGACTTGCAGTAAGCTACTAACTTGACGCAGTACCTCATTACCGGTAGTTTTGCCACTCACAGGTGTGCGATTATCGTTAGGTTGGTCGAGGTTACGGTTGATTGCCTCATGAACTTGCTGAGAAATTAATTCTTGCAGTTCTGCTTTGGCGCGTTGACGCTGGTAGTTAGCACCTTCTTCTGTGGTAGCGTATAAAGGTGGGAGACGGTTGAGAGCGTAGGCGGCGATATCCCCAACATCGATGGAACTTTCACTGGTGGCTTCAATTTCCGCTACACGAGCGATCGCTTCAGTTAACACCAATTCTTCCATGACGTTAATAAATTGTTTGCGAGGTACTGCAACTACCTCACCAGTTAATAACGCCCCCATTAATTTATCTAACGCCATATACTCTTCGATTGAGAGTTCCGAAGCGTTATCACAAATACGTCCAACTTCTGCTTCCATTGCTGGTGTGAGATAACCATCCTGGAGAGCTTGTTCTACAATTTTTTCAATACTCATAAGGCTCATCTTAATTTAATCCACCCAAGCAAGGTAAGGACGGTAGTAAACAAACTCAATCTTGCCTATATTATGGACAAAAAATATACCAAAACTAACAACAAAAGCAATTTGTTATGTATTTTGCTATTGTTTAGCCTGGTTTCGCCAAGATGTTGGGTCAACAGATTGCCCATTGACATATAAACCCCAGTGCAAATGAGGCCCAGTAGAAGCCCCTGTAGAACCAACTGCACCAATTAATTGTCCAGCATTGACTATATCGCCTTCTTTGACGTTGATTCGGCTAAGGTGCATAAAAATACTAACAACTCCTTGGCCGTGGTCAATACCAACTACGTTGCCATGCACCCGAAATCCTTGGGATACTGTACCTACCAAAGCTACCTGACCGGCGGCGGGGGCAATTACAGGAGAGCCAGATGCACCAGCGTAGTCAAGGCCACGATGATAGTAATCGTTAGCAAATTTACCATTATAGTAGCGACGTACACCATAAGGAGTGCTAAGTCGCCCTTTATTGGGTGCAAGGAATGCCCCCTGCCAAAATTTCTGGGATGTTTGTAGAGCTTTAAAAGTGGCTACGCGGTTGAGTTCGTATTCGGTAGCTCTAACACCAGCTTTTCCTGGTGGTAAAGTAATACGCTGTACAGCAAATTTACGATTACTTACCCAGATAGCCAAATTCCTTACCTTGCCATCACCAGTTATTTTGATAGTTCTAGCACCAGGGTTTTCTAGGGGAGTTGTGGGAATAAAGGTGCGGTATTTATTAGGTGCAATTTGGTAAGCTGGATAAGTTTTTTCTCCCACTAATACTTCTGGGGTGGTGGTACTATCTGGATTATCTGGGGTAATTAAAACAGATATTGTATCGCCTAAGCGAGGTTTTTCGGGAGTTATCTGGACTTGCAACGCTGCTACAGGTAGGGACAAACTCACAGGTAAAGCAGCACACAAGCCAATAAATAAGTTGATGGTGTGATGATTATTTGGTTTTCGGTTATCTCCTTTGATGTTGCTAAACAGCGAATGTTGTTGAGAATGTTGAGAAGGATCTGGGATAGTCATAGAACTAAATAACCATATTTAACTGCTGCTGAAAGACAGACTAACTGATAATTGCTAGTGTTTCCTAACGACAGTAAATATTTTTCAGCAACAATATATTATTAAGTAATTTCCTAGGGTCTAAACTATACTAACCGCAAGATCAGGAATTGCAAATAATGCTTATATTAACTTGACAAATGCTGACTTCAAATAACTGCCGCCTCTAATAGTTGTATTGTCCCAAGGGTGGCATCGATTTCTACAGACATTCCCAGGGGCAAGATAAATTTATCTCGAATATGACCAATCATTGCTCCATACCAAGCGGGGATTCCTAGAGGCAGGATATGGTCTTGCAATACCTGGATTAATGTCAGTGAGGGTTCATCTCCCTGGTTACAGTTATTACAGTTACCAAAAATAAAGCCAGAAATTTGGTTAAGTATGCCAGCATTTTTTAACTGTGTTAACATTCGGTCTACGCGATAAACATCTTCGTTAATATCTTCTACAAATAGAATACTTTTATACCAAGAAGGTAGATAAGGTGAACCCACCATTGCTGATAGCACTGATAAGTTACCACCGATAAGTTTACCCTTGGCTTTTCCTGGTGCGATGGTTTGGACTTGTCCTTCAGGAGAGTTAGTATTTTGCAGGGTGACTGTTTGGCCATCAAAGAGGATGGGTTTGAGGTAATCTAACATAAAGGGAGTCCAGGTTGATGTGGCGACTGGCCCATGAACAGTCATAATTCGACTACGGGCATTAATTGCTAACAATAAAGCGGTGATATCGCTATAGCCCATGAGAATTTTCGGATGGGAGCGAATCAAAGGGTAATTAAGTAAGGGTAAAATCCGGTTACAACCCCAACCGCCACGGATAGGAATAATAGCTGCGACTGAGTCATCTGCAAACATATCATTTAAATCTTGGGCGCGATCGCTATCTTTCCCTGCTAAATAGCCATAGCGATCTAATATATGTTTGCCTTGCTTAGTTTTTAAGCCTAATTGTTTGAGATGTTCTTGTAGTATGCCAATATACTTAGGCTCAAATATCCCAGCCGGGGCAACTAATCCCACTGTATCGCCGACTTTGAGCCGTGGCGGTTTAATGATGGTGTTGGGAGATATTTGAGCATCGGCGATTTGGGGAATTTGGCTAGCTAAGGTAGCTAAACCACAACTTGTTAGGAATTGGCGGCGTTTCATCTTAGTTAAGATTCCTTAGTCAGTAGGGGCAGGTTCTGTGAGATATTCACGTTGTTAAATAGATATTTTGCCATTACACCCCTACACGCCTATACCCCTCTATTTAACTCACAAATTGTAGTTCCTTTTCTTCAAGCAATATACTTGACTGGATATGTCTATTGTGTTCTGGGATGAGTTGGGAATTAAAATATTCCATGACTAAAGGATGTAGCGATAATCTAGCTCCATTGGTTTCAATCAACGATCGCGCTTGCAAAGACTCTAGGGCTGCTAATAAAGTTTGAGGTGAGATGGAAGATGCGAGTTGCGATCGCAATTCGGCAAATGAAATTGGTTGACAATGAAATGCCAAGGATTTAAGAACTTGTTTATGTGTATCTGATAAGCATTGCCATTGCTGTTCTAACAAGTGGGATAATTCTCCAAAAATGGGGGTTTGTTGCTGCAAAAATTCACCAATATTACCAGCAAATAAGTTTTGAATAGTATTAGAAACAAGATTTAAAGCTAGAGGATGGCCTGCATAACACTCTACCAATTTGTGCCAATCTGCTGGAGAACCTTTAAAATTTCCTTTGGCGTTGAGAAGTTCCTGAACATCTGGCATTTGTAAGCCATAGAGATGAAAGACTCTCACAGGCAAAGTTTCACCTTCCAAAAACGTAATTTCCTTGGGTTTATCACAACTTGTGAGGATGACACAGCTATTATGAGCCACTGCTCCCAAACGCTTAAAAAATTCCCGATATTCTTGATTTCCCGTTTCTGGAAACCAGAAGCAACTCCCGCAAGGAGACTTGTAAGTTGCACAATCTTGTAATACAGCCTCCGCCCCATCTAATACCAGAAGACAACGGTGGCGTTGTAAATAATCAATCAATCGTGAAACTCTGCTGTGCAAGTTATCGGGTAAATTTGTCTCTTGTCCATTGGATAGGAAAGTAATGAGATCAGATAATAAATCTTTGAGGGGAGGACGAGGTAAAAGCGATCGCCAAATCACAAACTCAAACTGATCTTGAAGCTGTTGTGTGAGTTTTACAGATAACCAAGTTTTGCCGATACCACCCATACCCAATAAAGTAATCAAACGACAGGGTATTGTCTGACGTAAGGATTTAGGTAAAGTCCACTGCTTGAGAGTTGTTAGTTCTGTCGTGCGTCCATAAAACAGCGATACATCCGGTGCTTCTCCCCAATCAACACGGTTTTGAGTTGTTGTATAGCTTTCCGGTGGGTTGATATCTGGATTGGCCAGTTGATAGTCTTGAGGTTCTAGTTGCAGGTTAAAAGCTTTAAAACAGTAATTCAAGGTTTGTCGATCTACCCCCACCTCACAGTTAAATACCTTAGCTACAGTATCTGGATCTAAACCCATACGAAAACCCAAGGCTTCACGACTATAACGTTTACCAAAATTTTCCACATTTTCTACTTCTAATTTTGCATCTTGGAGTTTTTGCAATCCTTGAGGCGTGAGGATTACACCGCGTCTACGACTTCTATTTGGTGATTTCATTGCGAGTCTTGCAAATGCTAAATGTATATCTGAATTGATAAACATGACAGTATGTAACGCATCTGAGAAATGCGCTAACATCCAGAAAATTAATCAATACTGTTTGGTTAAGACAGATAAAGTCAAAGGAGAGAGGAAAGATTTATCCATTTACTGTGCATTTTTCTCCTCTTATCTTTTAA
>JBODRP010000310.1:0-6307 GCA_050633005.1 Trichormus sp.
AACTGAGACAGAACGATTAGAAAGAGTGAAACGGGATGGTCAAATAGCTAGAAAGTTAACTAGAATTGTGTCTAAAGTAGATTTTAGTGATTTTTTATTCAATTGGTACAATCAACCAATTTTTGGTTCTCTTAAACATCATCCGCAATTCAATCTAATGTTAGAAAATCGGCTGCAAAATCAGCCTACGGAATTGGTTAAATCTCTACAATTAATGGGAACTGGTAGCCAACCACCATTATGGGATAAAATTCAAGATAATCAAATTCCTATACTTTTACTAGCTGGTGAAAATGATCCTAAATTTATACATATTAATCAGCAAATTGCTATCATTTGCCCAAGATGTCAGCTAGAAATTATTAGTAATGCAGCACATAATATTCACTTGGAAAATACTTCAGAGTTTGTCAGATGTTTAAGAGTTTTTTTTGATAACAATAAATAAAGACGCGATTTATTGCGTCTTTAAAAAATGAATGATGATGAATTGTTAACTTCTCTGTTGAGATGTGAATTTATATTGTTTTTTAACTATTGTTTTGGAGGTTTTGTTTGAGGGTTAATATTGGGAATAGGAGTAGCGGCGGTGGCTGCGGCTGGTTGGCTAGCTGTTTTTAATTCGTCTTGCAACATTTTCTGATAAATTCTAGGCAAAGACTTAGTAATAGAATTAGTTTCTATGCCATAACCTAAACTTGTCCAAGTGGGAGATAATCGCCGTAAAACTTCGTTTAACTTACCTTGACGCAATAGTTGGGAAATATCAACTCCCCAAACTTTGGAATCCTTTAACCAACGGTAAACGACTACATCTTGATATTCTGGCTCAAAACTATAGCCAGACCAAAACATCATTTGTGATGGTTTGGGGTGATAACGGGGAGCAATGTGATACCAAGTGGTATTAATCATTTGATATCTACCAGCAGCTGTGGAACAATTGCCTTTGTTTGGCCCTACGGGAATAGTGACGCATATTTGAGGATGCTTACTTAAATCAGTGATTTGTTGTCCACCATACAATAGAGAATAGGGACGGTTGCTATTAGCTTCACTGGCTGAGATGGTTCGCATCAAAGCACGGATGTAGGGATCTCCACCTTGCATTACCAAAGGTGGTAAATTATTACCAAAGATGGGGTCAGTAGGCGATCGCAAATCACCAAACACGTACCATTGAAATAAGTAGACAAAGCCGAGAAGTGCGGCTATAGGGCCGATAAATTTTTCAGCACCTTTGAGTTCAACGCTTTTCAGAGTCTTACTCCTTGCAAATTCGCTCTCTTAGGTAACAACAACAATGGACGTAACTATTTCGGTAAAGTTCAAAAATAGTTACTAGTCCTCAGTCCCCAATTCAACACTATATGATTAACATTGCTGAAATAATTCCCCAAAGCTTTTAGGACTGGCTTCAGGTTTGGCAACTATCTCGACGATTTTATGGTGTGCTGTTGGTGCAAATAGAGCTTCTACACAAACCTGGGCAACTTTTTGGCGAGGAATGCTACCTTCAAATAGTGTATCAGCACTTTGCATAACTATCCGGTCGGAATTGTCTTCATTTTTTAACCCACCAGGGCGGACAATGGTGTAGTTCAAACCACTTTTTTGCAGATATTCCTCTGCTTGTTTTTTCCAGACTAAAATTAACCAAAATAAGTTCAATGGATGGAAAAACTGCGAGACACACAAAGATGTTACTAAAACAAAATGTTCAATTCCCTTGGCTTTTGCCACATCTACTAAATTTTTAGTGCCTTCAAAATCTACTTTATAGGGGCCTGTGGGATCTAAACTGGGTTTTGCGCCAGTTGCACATAGTAATACCGTACTATCTCCCAAGGCTGTAGTTAGGCTTTGTGGATTTAATACGTCACCCACTACTAACTCAGCATCAGGTGGCAAAATGGTTCTAGCTGCTTCTATATCCCTGACTAAAGCACGGACAGGAATATTACGCGCTATTAATTCTTGTACTATGCGGCGACCTGTTTCACCTGTTGCCCCTGCTACAAATGCTTTCATAAGAAACGCTATCCTGGGAAACTAGTTATGTGATTGATCCGTTTTATATTGTAGTGATTTTATGAAGTGTATGACAGATTGATGAGCTTTCGGTCAAAATAGTAGTTTAGTTGCTCATTGACCCAATCAACCTGGGAATCATTAATTATAGACCAACGCCAAGCTAGAGGGGAATGCTTCATGCTTTCGACAAACGGCGAATATCAATCTCTGGAAATCACAGAAACAGTTGTCCCCGTCCCTACTAACCTCCCAGAAATTGAAGACACGGGTACAGAAAAAACTATAGGGACTCCAAACAAGTTTTACGGTCATTATAGTGACTGTATGGAAATGTCCGCCCCAGCAAACACAGTAGCTGAGTATTTGAATGCTCATGCTAGTTGGTTTTCGAGGTGTGCTGAACCAATGAAGGTGCAGCCTTTAGGGGAAAATGGTTATGCGTTAATTATTGGGCGTTTTGGCTCTTTTGGTTATGAAGTTGAGCCAAAAATTGGTTTAGAACTTTTACCCGCCGACGAGGGCATTTATCGTATTCGCACTATTCCTATTCCTGACTATCAACCACCTGGTTATGATGTAGACTACCGCGCATCATTACAGTTAAACGAAGCTACGGGTGAAGTCACGCGAGTGGAATGGGAATTAGATTTAGTCGTTTGTCTGCATTTTCCACGATTCATCCAGCGTTTGCCTCAATCTTTAATTCAGTCTACAGGCGATCGCTTGCTTAACCAAATCGTTCGCCAAGTCTCCCGCCGCCTGACTCGCAAAGTCCAAGAAGACTTTCACCAAAGTTTTGATCTTCCCTTCCCTGAAACCTCTAAGAAACGGCGATAAATGGAACGCAAGAGGTAGAGGGCAGGGAGCAGGGGGCAGGGGGCAGGGGGCAGGCATATTTTGTATGTAGTATGTAGGGTGTGTGACGCTACGAAAGTATTTGAACGTAGTCATAAAACTTATAGCGTCACCCACCAACCATCGATTTTCATACCCGCGTAATACCAATTCTCCAAAATTAAGCAACAGATACCAAACTTGAAACCCATGTGGTATCTGACTTTCTTAATTACGAATTACGAATTACGAATTACGAATTACGAATTACGAATTGATTTAACTATGCCTTAGAAAGTATTCTCTGCACGATTTCTACACCTGTAATAGCCTGCCAAGTAAACAGCCCTAAAATCACGAAATTTAATAAAATGTGAGTCACCCGCGCCCAGTTCGCTCCTTTTTGCATAAAAGGAGATAGAGCCGCAGAAAATGCTATTAAACCTGTCATCCCTAACCCAGCTAATAGATGTGGGCCAACAAACAATTTACCGTTATTAATATAGGTGACAGCCATACCACCAATTGCGCCGGCTACCATTAAAGCCAAAATTAATGAGCCAATTTGGTAATGTTTGACGTTATATTTACCTTTAATTAGTTCTTTCTTTTCTTCTCCTTGTGCGTTGCGAGTGCGCTGTACTTGTAAGCCTAGGTAAGCTGCATAAAGTGAAAGTGCTAGCAATACCCACATAATCAAGGGATGGAAGAAATTCAGCCAATATTTGACTGAGGCAGACAATTCCAAATTCATTGTGTTTTCGCCCAATTCTTAAATCTTAATAAAAATTAGCACAATTTTACCTACTCTTTGACGGTTGACTTGAAAGGAGGCAGGAGAGCAGGGGGCAGGGGGAGACAAGGGAGACAAGGGAGATAAGGGAGACAAGGAAGAGAATAAATAACTCATTCCCTATGCCCTATGCCCTATGCCCAATTCCCTATGCCCAATCTCTTGCCAAACTACCTAAAGCATCTGAGACTAAATTCTGAGACTCGATCAATAATATTTCCCAGTTGGAATCGATTCATGATGGAAAACAATGATGCTTTGCTGCTCAAGGCTGCTAAAAGTGGTGATTTGAAGCGGTTGGACGCGCTATTGGGGGCGGGTGCAATGGTGGATGTGTGTGATGGGGATGGCACTACGGCCTTAATGTTTGCTGCTAATCTAGGTTATACAGAAATTGTGCGATCGCTCTTAGATGCTGGAGCAAATATCAATTTAGCTAGAAAACGCTACGGTTTGACGGCTTTGATGTTAGCTGCTAGTGGTAATCAGCTAGATATTGTGCAGCTGCTAATTTCTAGACGGGCTGATATTAATGCCACCAATGAAGATGGTAGTACCGCTTTGATGGTAGCTGCACTCAAGGGAAATACCAATATAGTGCAAGCATTGCTGGCAGGTGGGGCTGATGTTAATTGTCAAGATTATGATGATGATACCGCTTTAAAATTAGCAGTCAAGCACGGACACGGGGCAGTAGTGCAACTGATTTTACAAAGTGGTGTCAATGCTAATACGCAAGATGATGAAGGTGAAACCCTGTTAATGCTTGCATCTGAATTGGGTTTTGTGGATGTAGTGCAAGCATTGCTGGCAGGTGGGGCTGATATTAATTTACACAACGAAGATGGGGGGACGGCTCTGTTAGCAGCTGCGGCGGCTGGACAAGGAGCGATCGCTACTATATTACTAGATCAAGGTAGTCAAGTTAATCATCAAGATCAAGACGGCGAAACAGCTTTACACCTGGCTGTTGTAGAAGGCTATTTAGATGTAGTGCAAATTTTGCTGCATCGTGGTGCAGATCCCCAAATAAAAAATCATCTTGGTGACACACCCTTGCTAGTAGCTGCCTTACAGGGGCATAGTCATGTAGTAGAAGCACTACTACGTTACGGTGCAAATGTACATGGTGATAACCTCGGTGAAACTCCTTTAAGTTTGGCAGTATCCCAAGGACACACGGAAACAGTCAAGGTATTGTTAGATTATGGTGCTAATGCCAATATTCCAGGTAATGATGCCAAAACGCCTTTAATCAAAGCCGCACAACGTAACTACCCTGGCATACTTGAGTTATTGTTAGCTAAGGGTGCAAATATTAATTATCAAGATGCGGCGGGGGCGACAGCTTTAATGTGGGCGGCATCTGGTGGTTATAGTAAAGCGGTGCAAGTATTGCTGGCATCTGGGGCAGATGTGAATTTAAAAAACCGTGGTGGTTACACAGCTTTGATGCTCGCAGAATTTAATGGCTACAGGAATATTGTGGAAATGTTTTCGTAATTCGTAATTCGTAATTTGTAATGGACTTCTCTCCGAGACGCTAACGCGAACGTCCCGCTACGCTAACGTAATTCGTAATACTCGCAAAGAGAGTTCGCGGAGCGTTACGCAGTAAAGCAAGCTACGTAATTATGATACTAATTATCTAGATTTTTTTGTCTAAAAACTTGTGTGAGACAACTTGACAACTAGTAAAAAACACGGTATTAAATTAATTACTAAGGAGGGTAAAAAAATCTGCTTCAGAAATGAGAAACTAATAGGATAAAAATTCAGTCGTAGATTGATATAAAGCATCTACGGCAAAGATACGAAGAAATTGAAACACCGAAGTAGACTAGGTAAAACCTTTGTGCTTCAGGGATGCCAAAGAAGCAAAGTCAAAAAAGTACAATTACTTTCTAGTTTTTACCTCGTCGTTCCCCGGCGTTTCCTACTGTGCTAGATATGCTCAATATATAGTTTTTCATTTCTGATAACAGTATTCTAGTTATCAGTTTTTTTGTATTTTAGTAAACCATAAAAATGAGATTTACTAACTAATAAATAAATACCGTAAGTTTCAAAGTTGAAAATTCTACTTGATAGTCATTTAGTTACTAAAGTGCAAATAACTCCTGAACAACAGACTGTAGAACAAAACTTGTGGATAGGAATTGGTTGTCAATCAGGGGTTTGTGCTGAGTTATTCTTAGTAGCAATTGAGCAAGTTTTGCACAATTATCAACTGCCGGAAATAGCGATCGCAGGTTTTGCTACTATTGATCTCAAAGCTTCAGAACCAGGTTTAGTTGAGTTTTGTCGTCGCTATAACTTGCCCTTAAAAACCTTTCCCGCCGAGGTGTTGTCTAGTGTAGCTGTACCTCATCCTACCGCAGCGATCGCTAAATTAGTGGGAACGCCTAGTGTAGCTGAAGCATCTGCAATTTTGGCAGCTACTCATCCTAATTTGCTAGTTAAGCTCGTAGTCCCTAAGCAAATTGTCCGCTTACCACAACAAGCAGGAGCGGTGACAATTGCTGTTGCTCAGGCAATAGAGACAAGGTAGACAAGGTAGACAAGGTAGACACGCCACTACTAACTACTAAAGTCAGTAGACCGAAAAGTTTTGCGATCGCGGACAGAGCAATACCTATAAAACCG
>JBODRP010000311.1:0-6294 GCA_050633005.1 Trichormus sp.
TAAGGATTTTTGCTTATCGCTTAGATATTATAATTAATCATACGGAAAGACTATAAACATAAATTAAAGTTCTCATAAAAACAGTATCTAGATTTTTTAATATGCGTCCATTCCGACAACAAGAATGGCTGTTAAGCTTATGGGTGTTATCTTTGCTGCTGTGGCTAATATGCTTGGGTAACTCACCTTTACGGGATTGGGATGAGGGAACAATAGCACAAGTCGCGCGGGAAATTTGGCACTCCCCTAGTGCTGCTATGGGTTGGCTTTATCCAACCTTAGCAGGAGAACCGTATCATAATAAACCGCCATTAATACACTTACTGATTGCTGGGGCTTATTCTATAGGCGGTGTGAATGAATGGACAACACGTTTACCTGGTGCGGTATTAACTGCTTTAGGTGTACCTTTGTTATTCTCAGTGGGAAGATTAATTTTTCCATGTAATTTACCAGCTTTATTTGCAGCTTTAGTTTACATGACTATGTTACCTGTAGTCCGTCATGGCAGGTTGGCAATGTTGGATGGTGCGCTAGTGACTTTTTTCTTACTAGTGCTTTTTTGTTTATTTAAAGCAGGTAAAAACCCACGTTATGGGTTAGGTATAGGATTTGGTTTTGGTTTAATTGCTCTTACTAAAGGGATAATGGTTTTTTTATTGGGGGGAATTGTTGGTTTATTTATCTTAAGAAATAGAAAATTATATTGGTTGAAAAATCCTTATTTGTGGATAGGAATCTTCTTAGGAAGTTTGCCTGCGATCGCGTGGTATATTGCACAGTGGCAGCATTATGGCCAGAGTTTTTTAGAAATCAACTTACAAAACCAAAGTTTTAACAGAATTACACAATCTGTTGAGGGTAATACTGGTCTTCCTTGGTACTATTTAGTTGAAATTCTCAAATATGGTTTTCCTTGGCTACTATTTTTACCTGGGGGTTTTTATCTAGCTGGGAAACACCGTCATACTACTTGGGGTTGTTTGGTACTGGTAGGAACAATCATCTATTTAGGAACGATTTCCTTGATGAATACCAAACTTCCCTGGTATGTAATACCTGTGTATCCATTTTTAGCTTTAGCAATTGGTGCAGAAATTAGCGAAATCTGGCAAAATAGGCATCTTCAAGGGAGACTTTGGACATCAATATTTATTGTGTTATCTATGGCAGGCTTAGGCGGTTGCGTTTACTTTGCTACCAGTGATCCTCAACCTGTTTTAATAGTGATGAGCATGATTTTAGGTATCAGCATGGGTAGTGTAGCATGGTTAGTGAATAGAGGCGATCGCAATTCTATTCCAGTTTTATTTGCCGGGATGTATTTAGTTTTAACATTATTAATGAGTTCCCAATCTTGGATTTGGGAATTAAACGAGGCTTTCCCTGTTAAACCAGTCGCTGCATTAATTCGTGCCAATGTTTCACCAGGAACGAAAATTTATACTTCTTTTGCTTATAGTCGTCCTAGTTTAGATTTTTATTGTGATTGTCAGGTTGTTCCTGCCACTATACCTACTTTACAAAAGCTCATGTTCGATAAATATAATTTGCTGCTAGATAACATATCTTTGCAACAAATAAATTTATCTGGCTATCAAGATTTAGGCACATCTCGTAATTTTACACTCGTTGCGCCAAAAAAATAATATACAGATGTATTTTTGGGTGTTAATAAGTAATGAGTAACAAGTAATGAGTAATGAGTAATGAGTAATGAGTAATGAGTAATGAGTAATGAGTAATAAGTAATGAGTAATGAGTAATGAGTAATGAGTAATGTTTAAACCCCTACTCAATTGATACTACGTGTAGACGTAGGGGTATTAAACCCTTGAATTTACGATTAAATGAGATTGCTAATGGATTTTTCTTGCTCTTATCCCACCCATTGTTCTTGAGCAAATCCCACAGCAAGTTTAGCGAGTAAGACGACGAATAAACCCAAGGTGAAAGAACCAAAACGGGGATGGCGAGATAATAACATACTCATGCCTACACTCAAAGGCACAATTCCATAAGCTAGACGACTCAAGGATATAGTTCCGCCAGAGGCTAACAGCAAGCCAACACCACAAAAGCCGTAGAAAATGGTGACTGAGGTGAGTTTTTGACGGCAACACCACAGAAAGGAAATACCACCCAAAATCATAAAAGTATTGAGTAGTTGATTGATCAAACTGAGGTTAACCCAGATCAGCAATAATAAAATTACAGCGTAAAAACCATACCCTATCTTGGCAGCAATCAATGATTTACGGAAGTGATATAAACCATAACCACTAACACAAATTAATATAAAAATTAGAGGATGCCAAGGATCATTAATCAAACCTGATGAAGCCTCTACCCAGCCAAATTTCCAGTTTTTTTCGCCTAGGACAATTTGCATTAGCATATTTAACCACCCTTGCCAGTCAAATCCCAAAGAAGGCCGCCAACCCCGTTGAGCAGCGATAAAGGCTAGAGGGTTATGAAATCGGATGGTACAGTAAACACTAAATAATAATACACCTGTAGCAGAGGCTAAACTAGCTAGATAAGCGATCGCACTCCTACGTTCTTTAATAGCTGCCATCAACAATGCTGGTATCAAAGCTAACCCTGTAGGACGTGTGGCGGTGGCCATTGCCCCCCAAATTGCCATCCAGCGATATTGTTTTTGATCAAAAGCTCGTAAAGTTGCTGTACTTAAAAATAAATATAGTCCCTCTGTATAAATTACACCAGTAAACATTGAAGCTGGATACCAACACAGTACAGCAGTACCCCACTGAGCAATTTTTGTGCCATAGCACTCCTTGAGCCATAAGTACAAACAGTAAAGGGCTGCCAAAAACGCCAAGTTATTGATTACCAATCCTGCAACTTCAAAAGATAGGCCAAATTGCATTAAAATCCTGATAGTGAAGGGAAACAGGGGAAAGAAAGCTAAATTATGTTGTTTGCCATCATCAATAAATTCGTAACCAGTAGTAGCGATCGCTCGATAATGGATACCATCCCAAGCGTCGAATATTCCCCAGTGCCAATTGCTAGATGCAGACAATCTTGGTGTCACCAATAACATGGTAGTCCAGATAATTACTCGACTGAGAAACCACATTGTTACAGGGAAAAAAAGATGATTTTTCCCTAAAAATTTTCTGATTAATATCTGAACTCTCGCCATGAGCTTGTTTTTTAGATCGTTTTACCTATGCTTGCAATAACTTGATTAAAAGTGAAATTTTACACTGATATTGACTAAAATCAACACTAAAAGTTATGTACTATCGATTTTAATCATTGTCAGCCTTTATCTTTGTATGTTTAGTATATTAAAATACTAATTTTTTGTTTTGTGAGTAGTGGATTTACTAGATAAAACCCAGTATGGATTGTGGCGATCGCTGTGCTGAATGCGTCCCAAGCAATTTATAGTGAGAGTTATCTGTACATTCTTAAGCAATTGTGAAAGCTATAACTCTTGTTGGTTCTACCGGCTCAATAGGTACTCAGACTTTAGATATTGTCACTCAGTACCCAGATCAGTTTCGGATTGTGGGGTTGGCGGCTGGGAGCAATGTGGAAATGCTAGCGGCCCAAATTCGGCAATTTCGACCACAAATAGCCGCTATTTCAGCCGCAGAAAAATTACCAGCACTACAAGCAGCTTTGCAAGACCTTGATCCCCAACCCATTTTACTTGGTGGTGAAGCTGGTGTCATCGAAGTCGCTCGCTATGGTGATGCTGAAACCGTGGTGACAGGTATTGTGGGTTGTGCTGGGTTGTTGCCAACTATCGCTGCCATTGAAGCTGGTAAAGATATTGCCTTAGCAAATAAAGAAACTCTCATTGCGGGTGGCCCAGTAGTTTTACCTTTAGTGGAAAAACACGGTGTTAAATTACTCCCGGCGGATTCTGAGCATTCGGCTATTTTCCAATGTCTGCAAGGTGTACCCAAAGGTGGCTTGCGGCGGATTTTACTCACTGCTTCTGGGGGAGCATTCCGTGACTGGGATGTAGAAAGGTTAGCAGAGGTAACAGTGGCTGATGCTCTCAAACACCCTAACTGGTCAATGGGACGTAAAATCACCGTTGATTCTGCTACTTTGATGAATAAAGGTTTGGAGGTAATTGAGGCTCATTTCTTATTTGGCTTAGATTACCAAGATATCGAAATTGTCATCCATCCCCAAAGCATTATTCACTCCCTAATTGAATTACAAGATACTTCTGTATTAGCACAATTAGGCTGGCCAGATATGCGCTTACCTCTGCTGTATGCTCTGTCTTGGCCAGAGCGTATCTATACTGACTGGGAACGACTAGATTTAGTCAAAGCTGGTAATCTTACTTTCCGCGAACCAGATCATCAAAAGTATCCCTGTATGCGCTTGGCTTATGCGGCTGGTAAGGCTGGCGGTTCAATGCCTGCTGTGTTGAATGCTGCTAATGAACAGGCGGTGGCTTTATTCCTGGAAGAAAAAATCAGATTTTTAGATATTCCTCGCTGTATTGAATGGGTGTGCGATCGCCATCAAAATGATAACTGTGCAAATCCTGCTTTAGATGACATTTTGTCAGCAGATCAATGGGCTAGACAAGAAGTATTAACTGCTAATAAAAATTTAGCAGCCGAACCCCGGATAATCTCTGTCGGCTAAAAAGCTAGTACGATAGGAAATTCAACACAAGACTAAGTTATACAATCTCCAGTTTTTGCCGATTTATAACTGTCTGCATATTCCTAATAGGTCGTATTAGATTTGGCAAAAAACATAGAGGATGGTGAATATATCACACCACCCTCCAATTTCTTAATATTTGCTCACAGATAATCTTTGTATTTAACTACTAAAAAAGAAAATTATTTTTACTAATTATGTCTAAAAAAACTTGCTGTTATTCCGGAATGGCTGTGCTTGCTTAGTGTATAATTATTAGGCGTTAATTAGTCTTGATTTTACTTAATTAAAATATCAGCCTCATAGACAAAAATAACACATAGTAACAAAATTATGCAAGTAATTTTGAAAATTTAAGTTCGGAATCAGGACTTTTGTGATAATTAAACATTCTTAAAACCTTGAATTTACAGACATCAAACTTATATGATTCCCACCTTAATTTTAGCTTGGATCGTATTTATCATAGTTTGGAAAGTATTAAAAGCCACTATTACTAATGCGTTAACTATTGCCGCAATTCTCATTTTATTAAATATCGGGTTTGGCATCACCCCGGAAGATATTTGGCATCAGATGATGAAGTTAGCTCAAACAGTATCACAAATTAACTTTGGCAAGTAGAGATGACAATTTATCCATCTCTACTGTATGATATTTTACGCCTGATGTGAATTAGGAAAATTGCCTATCCAATAAATACCTTATGGGTGGGGCGTATCAAACTTGGTAGGGGCGGGTTAACAAACATCATTAATGATTAACTTTTGATCTCGGTGAACCCGCCCCTACAAATATCTAGGTATTCGCAAGATTTGAATTGACATTAGACATATTTTCTAATCAATCAATTATTTTTCGGTGCAGCAATTTTGGCTAAAGCATCCTGAACACTGCTAGGTAACTGACGCATAATCTTACCTCTTTCTCGATCTAAACCGACTAAAGTCACTTTGGCAGTAGCATATAATTGTTGTCCATCCGGGGAAACGATCGCATAATCCCAATTCATCCTTACACCGGTTACTTCGGCCATGCGAGTTTTGACTAGTACCGCCATGCCTAACTGAATAGCACGATGATAGCGGATGGAAAGTTCTACAACTGGTAAATCGCAGCCCAAAGCTACTAAATCAGTATAATCGATACCAATAGAGCGCAAACATTCTATGCGTGCTTCTTCCATCCAGGTAATATAATTACCGTGCCAAACTACACCTGCATAATCTGTGTGGTGGGGATGGACTTTCACGGGATATGTAAACCAAGTATCAAATTCACTGATGGAGGGGATTTCTATAGCAGTGGTAGGTGGGAGTTGTGCTTGGCTAGATTGTTCTTGAGACATCTTCAATTTTCTCTATCGCTAGTTTTTTCCACATCTGGAATAGCATAAAAAGGAATTGAATTATAATATTAATTTCAGTGATTAGTATTTACACTCCCCAATCAAAGGAGTGTTTTTTTATGGGAACTAATCTTCAGTATTTTCAAATTATAGCTTTACCTTTGCTTCTGCTGGTAAGTTGTGGAACATTAGAAACAAACAATCAACGGGTGACGATTAATGCTCAGGTAAAATCTTACAACGAGGAAAAGTATTTGATTGAGCAGTTAAATATA
>JBODRP010000312.1:0-6231 GCA_050633005.1 Trichormus sp.
GAGACAAGGGAGACAAGGGAAAGAATTTTAGATTTTAGATTTTGCGGAAAGTCTGTAGCAAGATCCCGCAGGGTGCGGAGGTTTCCTCCGAACAGAACTTTCCAAGACGGATTTTAGATTGAAATCCAATCCAAAATTGAAAATCCAAAATCCACTCATTGAATTGCCCAATGCCCCATGCCCCAATCTCTACTTACCCCATTGAAAAATGGCTGCCCCCCAGGTTAAACCTGCTCCAAAACCGGATGCAGCTATGATGTCATGGGTTTTAATTTTACCTTGTCGCACGGCTTCATCTAAGGCGATGGGGATGGAAGCTGCGGAGGTATTACCGTAATTAGCGAGATTGCTGATTACTTTGCTGCTCGGAATATTCAGGCGTTGAGCTACAGCATCCAGAATGCGTTGGTTGGCTTGATGTAGTAAGAGCCAGTCTATTTGGTCAACAGTGAGGTTAGCAGCAAATAAGGCTTTATCAATTATTTCTGGTACTTTTTGGGCGGCGAAGCGGTAAACTTCTTTGCCGTTCATGGTGATGGGTTGATAAGTGCCTTGAGTGACGTTGACACCTGGGATGATTTCTTGGGGAGTGCCTTGATAAGCCAAGTTGAGGTAGTGATTTTGTGTACCGTCACTTTTGAGGGCAAATCCTAATAGGCGATCGCTATCATTAGCTTGCAATACAACTGCACCAGCCCCATCACCAAACAATACGCAAGTCCGTCTATCTTGCCAATCTACCCAACGAGAGAGGATATCTGCCCCAATTAAAAGTACATTACGATATACACCTGTTTTAATGTATTGGGCAGCTGTGACTAAGCCAAATACAAAACCAGAGCAAGCTGCTGTTAAGTCAAAGGCTACTGCTTGGGTTGCCCCTAACTCGCCCTGAATTTTACAAGCACTACCAAATAAGTCATCTGGTGTGGAAGTGGCCAGCAATATTAAATCTAAATCGGCGGGTGTAATTCCTGCTGAGGCGATCGCTTGCTGACTGGCAGCTGTAGCTAGGGTAGTTAATGACTCAGTGGAATTTGCTAATCTTCGCTGACGAATCCCGGTTCTGGTGGTGATCCACTCATCTGATGTCTCTACCAGTTCGGTTAGTTCTTGATTGTGAACGGAAGTTGCTGGTACTGCTGAACCACTTCCTATAATTGCTATACCTATATTTTGCACTCCTAATCTCCCAAGCTATCAGCTGTTAGTTATTAGTCATCAGTCATCAGTCATTAGTTTTTCAACTGCTAACCAATGACTTTTTACTAGCTCTGGATTGCTAGTTTTTTGGCTGATTGCTAACTACTCTCACTCTGTAGCATCTCATATTGGGATTGCAGTTGCTGCATAACTTTATTGTCTACAGCTTCTTTAGCCATACGAATGGCGTTAAATACTGAAGGTGCTTGAGAACTGCCGTGACCAATCAAACAAACTCCTGAAACACCTAACAGCAAAGCACCGCCGTGTTCGGCGTGATCCATACGCTGTTTAATGCGCTTGAGGTTTGGTCTTAAAAGAGCTGTTCCAATTTGACCGTGTAATCCTTGAGGTAATTCTTCTCGTAAGATTTGCAAGATTACCCCACCTACGGCTTCAGCAAACTTGAGTAAGATATTGCCTACAAAACCATCACAGACAATTACATCAAATTCGCCTGAAAGCACATCTCGCCCTTCAGCATTGCCAATAAAGCTAATGTAAGGGTTTTCGCGCAAGAGTTCGTGAGTCCGCAAAGCTAACTCATTACCTTTGGTGTCTTCTTCCCCAATATTCAACAAACCCACTTTCGGTTCATCAGTACCGAGAACATATTGGCTATAAATCGAACCAATCACAGCAAACTGTTCTAAAAATTTGGGACGACAATCTACGTTTGCGCCCACATCCAGTATTAAGACTGGCTTACCTGCTTTGATGGTAGGAAACACCGTACCAATAGCAGGACGGTCAACCCCTGGTAATCTGCCGAGACGAAGTAAAGCCGAGGCCATAGCTGCGCCAGAATGACCAGCAGAGAATACTGCATCTGCCTGTTCTTGCTTCACCAAATCCATTGCCACATTGATGGAAGCCTTGCGTTTGCGTCTGACCGCATTTAAAGGCTCTTCATCCATTGCGATCGCATCCTCAGCCGGAATGATTTCCACTCCTTCCAAATTGGTTTTTGGGGGCAAGGCAGCTTTTATTGTTTGGGGATCACCCACCAATAAAACTTTCACACCTAATTCTTCACTGGCCCGCACCGCGCCAGTAACGATTTCACCGGGAGCATGATCCCCTCCCATTGCATCAATTGCTATCCGCACGCCAGTCGATCCCATTGCTCAGAGCTTCTTAGAAACCTTACAAATTTTACCAGATGGCTTCACTGAAAAACCTTAACTTTCTCACTGTCAAATAGATGTTGTTACTTTTGCAACAGCTTATCACAGTAAGCCTACGATAGCACATAGTTGGTAAGGGTGTAAGGGTGTAAGGGTGTAAGGGTCTAAGGGTCTAAGGGAAGAATAATTTATATTTATTCTTTCCCTATACCCCTATACCCCTACACCCCTATACCCCTATACCCCTATACCCCTAATTCTCCAATACCCAATTAACCAACATTCTCACGCCGAAGCCGGTTGCACCAGTGCCGTTGTAGCCATTATCTTTGTCTGCCCAGACTGGCCCGGCTATATCTAAGTGCGCCCAGGCTGTGTCTTTGACAAACTGTTTGAGGAATAAGGATGCGGTAATTGAACCACCAGCACGCGGCCCGGTGTTTTTCATGTCGGCAATGCTAGATTTTAAGCCTTCAAAATATTTGTCTTCCATTGGCATCCGCCAAATTTTCTCGCCTGAACTTTCTGATGCTTGTTCTAGCTCTTTTGTTAAGGCATCGTCAGGAGAATATAAGCCGGCAATGTCATCACCCAAGGCAATTACACACGCGCCTGTGAGGGTGGCTAAATCGACAATGGCATCTAATCCTAATTTATCGGCAAAAACTAAGGCATCAGCTAAGGTTAAACGTCCTTCAGCGTCGGTGTTATTCACTTCGATTGTTTTGCCGTTAGATGCTGTGAGAATATCTCCTGGGTGCATAGCGTGACCGCTAATCATGTTTTCGGTGACAGCCGAGATAAAGTGAACTTCAACATTATCAGGTTTGAGTTGCGCGATCGCTTTGGCTGCGCCTAAAGTTGCGGCTGCACCACCCATATCGATTTTCATGGTTTCGATACCGCTACCAGCACCTTTGATATTTAATCCACCAGAGTCAAAGGTTAAACCTTTACCAACAATTCCGAGTTTGCGTTTGGGTGTGCCTTCTGGTTTGTAGGTGAGGTGAATAAATTTCGGTGGTAAGTCAGAAGCTTGAGCCACGCCTAAAAAAGCACCCATGCCTAATTTTTCACAGTCTGCTTGTTCTAAAATTTCAATCTGCAAACCGTGTTCTTGAGCCATTTGTTGGGCTGTTTCTGCCATCGTCACGGGTGTAACGGTGTTGGCTGGTGCGGCTACTAATTGCCTAGCCAAGATTACGCCGGAAACAATTTGGTTAGCTTTGGTGATTGCGGCTTCTTGTCCTGAG
The DNA here is from genome assembly GCA_050633005.1 of Trichormus sp. GTDB lineage: Bacteria > Cyanobacteriota > Cyanobacteriia > Cyanobacteriales > Nostocaceae > Trichormus. Next base: position 3,584 of record JBODRP010000312.1, read on the forward strand.
AAACCGAGAAATTCGATCGTTTCGACTTGTGAGCCTTTATCTTCTGGATCAGATTTAAAACGAATGTCTTGGTAAAGGGCTAATTGTACACCTTCTGCTAATGCTTGCACAGTGGCAGAGGGGTCATTGTTCCATAGGGGAAAACTAAAGCCTAAAACTTTGGTTTTTTGCTTTTTGGCAACTTTCCCTACTGCCGCCGCCGCCCGTCTGAGGGTTTCTATTTTGAGGTTATCGGCTTTGCCTAAACCCACCAAAATGATTTTTTTAACTGGGCTTGCACCACTGACACGGGTAAAAATGGTGCTGTTGGCTTTGCCTGTAAATTCTTCTTCTGCTATGACTTCTTTTAAAATGCCAGAGAACTGTTGATCTAAAGTTGCCAGTTCGCCGGTTAACTCTACTGCTTCTTCAAATAATGCGATCGCTAGCGTATCTCCTGCCCACTCTAGCAAAGGCTTGTCACTTAGTTGAATTGCCATTTTTGCATTTTGCGTAAACTTACTTCTTGTACAAGTATTGCTTAAAATTTTCGGAGTGAGGGATTGGGGATTGGGGACTGGGGACTGGGAAATAAACTAAAGGGCTGTGAGCATATAATTGAGACTATACTCAAACCTTCTGCAAATTTTGAATTTTGAATTTGGAGTGCAGCAACGTGACTCAAGCTCTATCCTCTCAGCAAAGGGCAGAAGTGTTCTATCCCAGTTCTGACGGTGAACCTGTGGCAGAAAGTTATGCCCACCTGTGCGTTTTGCTGGCAACTCTAGAAGTTTTGCGCCAGTATTTACAAGGACAACAAGCTACAGTCCTGGCTAATCAGTTTCTCTACTATGCTCAGGGTTTCCCTAAGTTGCGAGTTGCGCCAGATGTGATGGTGATTTTTAATGTCGCGCCTGGTGGTCGAGATAATTATAAAGTCTGGGAAGAAGGGGAAGTTCCATCTGTGATTTTTGAGATGACTTCCGCCGGGACGAAAAATCAGGATCTGGAATTTAAGAAGACTTTGTACGAGCAACTAGGTGTTAAAGAATACTGGCTATTTGACCCCAGGGGCGAATGGATCAAGGGACAGTTACAAGGCTACCGATTGCGAAATGATGTCTATGAAGTAATTACAGACAATCGCAGTGAGCCGTTGGGCTTGCGGTTGCAGGTAGAAGGAGAATTAATCGGTTTTTACCGAGAAGATACAGGTGAAAAGTTACTCAATCCGACAGAACTGGCTGAAGCACTACAAGCAGCACAACAGAAAGCCAATGCTGAAGTCTTAGCTCGACAACAAGCAGAGCAAGAGGTAGAGCAGTTAAAACAACGATTGCGATCGCTCGGTGTTGATCCTGATAGCTATTAACTAATATCAAATTTGTGGGCGATCGCACTCATAATTTCTTGTTCTACTGCTGTAGTCTGATTGTCTAGTTGGGCAATTCTCTGGCACTGTGCTAATAAAGGTATGGCAAAATCTCGATTCAGTTGATTGAGTAGCTGATCTAGAGGTTGGGGTGATTTAAGATTTTTCTCAATGGCTGAGATGGAAGTCGGACTGAGGTTCATGGCTTGTAGTTGAGGTAAGATTTCTTGCCAAGTCTTTTCGGGGTGACTGGCTAAAATCATCCGGACTAAGATTTTATCCATAACTGCTTGTTGAGCGATCGCAGTTTCTAAATATTGTTCGCTTTCTGCTTTTAATTTATCCAGTGTTTCTGGTGATTCCAGGGATACGGATTCATCTAGTTTGGCTTCGTAAAAACGACAAGCTGCATATCCTAAAGAATAGCTCATCGTAGCATTGGCACTGGCGGCGATCGCTGCTCCCGCAAAGGGAACGTTACGCAACAAAGCTAATCCGGCAGCTTTCAAGAGGCGATTTCCACCCAAGCCTAAACCAAAAATTGTTAATAATTCCCCTTTCCGACTCGCATCTTGTAAATCTAGTCCATAGGCATAGGCAATTTGATACAGCATTTCTGTCTGCAATTGCATGGTTGCTGCCAAATCTATGGCTAATAAGGCGGCGGCTACTCCTGGCAAAATACTACTTGCTAACCCAATCCCACCAGCTTTCGTGGCTTTTTCCATCATGATACGATGGGCAATTTCTCTAGGGGATTCTTGGGGGTATTTTTGCTGGATTTTTTGAACTGCAACTGCTACTTTTTCTACATCAATATTATTGCTAGCACCAATTAGCCAATTAAGATTTAAAAAGCCAGATATTCTTCTAATGAGCCAGTTTTCACCAATATGATTGATGATTTTACCTGTGATTTGAGTTGCTTGATCTAATAAATTATGAGTTGTTTTTACGGTTGCTGTTCCTACTCCCACTGCTGTATCTATCAAAGATGGTTGCTTTTGATTTGTGGGTGAATTAACTAATTGGTTGATATCTTTTTTTGTTGATTGCGATTCGTCTGACATTGGTTGTCATTATCCTCATTACAGCCTTTCTTTTTCGGTTGTAATGAAAAATTGACTCTTTTGACATCTACCAATTAGTGCAAAGTTGGCGTTAATGTGGGTAAACGCGGAGTAACACCGAGGGTTTGTCAAGGAATGGGTTATTGATATTTAGCTTTATTTTGAATTTTGTACGCTTTTTTCATGTCCATAGTGAAGGGTGTATTGCTTGCCTGGTTTTTTATCTC
>JBODRP010000313.1:0-6227 GCA_050633005.1 Trichormus sp.
TCCGCTCCCTCCCCGGCTGGCCAACTTGTTGGTAAATGGTGGGACGGTTATTGGAATTGCAATATTGACGGACGACCAGCCCGCATGAGATGGGATATAGTTGATGATAGCCAAACAAACTGTAATGGTAATGTTTGCACTACGACTTCTGGCGTGCGTCGGAAAGGCAGTTTCTCAGACAACGGTTCGCGCTGGGTAGAACTGACAGATGCACGCGAGGGAAATCGCGGTGGATTGTATTTCCGTCATGCGGATGGCAATCAATGGTATTTACCCAAGCCAACAAACAATAGAACCACGGGTTGGACAACGTGGAACGGTCAGCGTTATCCGCTTTCATGCTGGAGATAGTTTTCAGTAGATAAAGTATCAGCAATTCAAAATTCTGATTTACTAGTTACTATTTCTTGATTTTCAATTAAATAGAACGAGTTGAAGAAACCGAACTATTTTAAGTAATGAAAAAAGACTAAGGTTGAGTTTGTAGTAAGGACTAAAGTCCTTATTTGAGAACTAAAGTTCTGACTACAAACCTTTAATTCTTTACCCTGTTGTACTTAATTATCCCACTTTTCACTCCAATCACCTGTGACATTAATGCCACCAGCAACAGGTGTTAACTTGAGTGAACCCCAATTAAAGTTATTACAAAATGTGCCGAAGTTACTACCACAAATATCACCAGCACCATAACCGTTAACAGAACGTGTTCCTACATGAGAATAGGTAGAACCGCCCCAATTACCGTTACCAAACCAAGTGGTGTTTTTCAAGCCATTGCGGAGAACACAACGCAAGCCGTCGCCATTATTACTACCTGAGAGGCTAGAAACTTGGTATTCATCAAAATATCCGCCGCAGGTTGTTGCTCTAGATAAAGGTTGGTAATTAGTCCTGTTGACTAATTGCCATTCTTCATTCCATGCACCGGTAACACGAATTGTTGAACCACCACTTAAAACTTGCACATTTAAATTTCCGGGGAAGTTACCATTAAAATATTCACCATTACCGTAAATGTCAGAGGCAAACCCAACTAAATCACGACCTTTGTAGATGGCTTGTCCAACGTGGCGGTAAGTTGCACCTCCCCAATTGCCTTCGCCGTACCAGGCTAATCGCGGGATTCTTGTCCCTGGTTTACCTTGACTAAATTTGACGCAACGGATACCAACACCTTGATTACCATTTAGAGATTTGACAATGTAAGTACGCAGATGGGGGCCGCAGCTAAAACTAGCATTTTGCGCTAGGTGAAAGTTTTGTATTGTCGGTATTTGGGCTAAAGCTGTAGTTGTTGTGGTTAAAGCTACTATACCTCCAAGTGTTAAAGATTTAAATCCTAGGCGTAACATGATAGTTTTTCCTTGTAGTAAAGTGTGTGCAGGTGTTGTTAAATACCTTGTATTGTCCTATAGGTCGGCTTCTAGTTTTTTATGCAACCTCGGCAAAGCATTATTGAAATTTTTTCAACTTTTGTACAGTTTGATGCCGATCGCTTTAGTCGGTGGGCGGCGGAATCACGCTTACGTCGGAGTATTCAAAGTTGTCTCCACCAATCTCCCAAGGAAACTTCGGAACATTTTTGGGCATTGTATTGGTATAAGTTTTGGCAAGTGCCTGAAACTCAACCCTTAGCCAAGCAACATTTGATGGCTTATCTGCAAGAACCTTGTTATTGGACATCCCAAAAAACAGCCGCTACCATTACCAGTACCCAGTACAAACTTTCCGACTGTTTTCAAGTGGCGATCGCCCAAATGGATCGAGTCCTCAAAGGCTTTAATCCCAGTCAAACCAGCACTCTCAAGAACTACGCCAGCATTATTTTTGGTAGTGCCATTCGAGAAACACTACGCCAACGTCAGGAAGTTGATATCTGCACTGATTGGGGGCTATTACGCAAAATCAGTCAAAAGCGGTTAGATGAATCTTTGCAAAATGCTGGTTTATCCCCAATGGAAATTCGGGCTTATATCCAGGCGTGGACTTGCTTTAAAACTCTGTATGTGCCTACCAAAGCGGCTAACTCCCGCCAATTATCTCGCCCCGATGATGCTACATGGGAGGCGATCGCCAAAGCTTACAATTCTCAAAGCACGTCATCCCTCAACAGCCAAACTCTAGAGAAGTGGCTATTGAATGCGGCTAAAGCGGCGCGTAAATACCTATATCCCACTCCCGATTCCCTAAATGTTACTAAGGGGGCTGATGATTCCTCGGAGATTTTAGATAATCTTCCAGGTACAGCACAGCCATCTTTAATTCAAGAAATGATTGCCGAGGAGGAAGAAAAAGCCAGAAATTCCCAAAAAAACGCAATTAATCAAGTGTTAGTCACAGCAATTTCTCAAGTAGATGCCCAAGTACAAGAGATTTTAAATTTATACTACTGTGAAAAATTGAATCAGGATGCGATCGCCAAACAACTAGACATCAAACAGTACACTGTTTCCCGGCGACTGAGCAAAGCTAAGGAAACTTTATTACGCTCTTTAGCAAGTTGGAGTCAAGATACACTGCATATTGCACTCACTCCAGACATACTCAAGGGTATGAGTACATTGATAGAAGACTGGTTACAGAATTACTACAATGCCTCAAATCTCTAAAATATGCTAAAACCGTCACTAATTCATTGTTAAGATTTGTAGATTTTTAAATCTGTCAGCAAAGTAGTTAATGATCCCAAATTTACTGAATTTTGAATTGATTCCCCGGAGTATGTGCCATGACTGCTAACCCTAGTGTATTCAGCTTTGCTGACTCAACAAACTTAATTTTAGAAATTCCCCATCAAGTAGATTTAGCCAATCAAAAGTTTTCCCATCCTAGTGGTTGGTATCAAGCCTATTTAAACGAAATTTGCTTGAGTGCCGTCTTGCCGTGGTTGCAAGAAGATTTTACACCCCAAGCAAAAGTTTGGCATTATACCAATTCTCTAGCCAGCATTTGGGAACTGGTAAATGGAACTGCCGTTACTGTAGACGTAACCAAATTTATTTTAGTTCCCAGTGAAACTATTGATTTAAGTGAAATGCGTGTACCCCAAGAATGGGTAGATTTACCAAGCTGGGTAGGAGATTATTATTTAGCGGTGCAAGTAGATGCGGATGCGGGTTATGTGAGAGTGTGGGGTTACTGTAGCCATGCCCAATTAAAAACACAGGGTAAATATGATCCAGGCGATCGCACTTACAGTATAGATGCTACTGACATCACCACTGATATGAGTGTGTTAGCAGTGGAATTGCAATTTTGTGCCGAGACAGCTACACGCACTCAAATTGCACCCTTACCGACTCTACCCCTCACCCAAGCCCAAAACTTAATTACTCGGTTGGGAAATCCTGAAGTCATTACCCCCCGGTTAGCCGTGCCTTTTGAATTGTGGGGGGGATTAATGGAGCATAGTGGCTGGCGCAAAAGCCTGTATGAACGCCGCATAGGATTACCAGAACAGCGTTCAGTGCTGCAATGGTTGCAAGAGGGTGTTAGCCAGACAGCCGAGGCGATGGGCTGGGGAAGATTGAACTTACAATTAAGTGCAGCTAGTGCCAGGAGTGTAGAAGGAGTACAGCCTGGGGTAACATTATCCCGCAGATTAGCGATCGCCGGACAAACCTACGAACTATTAATTTCACCCCAAGGCGAACCAGAAGCATTATCTTGGCGGTTTGAGTTACGCAATGCAACCGTTGGTGCAGTCATTCCCGGCGGCTTTAAACTCAGACTCCTCACCGAAGACTTACAACCATTTCCCAATAATGAAGATGTAGCCACAACCGCCGTAGAACAACTTTACGTTGAAGTCGCCTTAGACAGTGGCGAAGGCATAGTATGGGAAGTAGAACCATTACCAGAAAATTATGACCGAGAAATTTTAAGATTCTAAGCTGTTGGATAACTTTTTTTATTGATAATGTGGATAAACATTCCTTCTCTATCCACATGAGATTACGAGCCATGAGAGAACAACACAACCAACAAATGCGAGTCTGGGCTATGTTGTGTCATCTCTCAGCATTGTTAGCTTGGATACTATTATTTCTCTTAATCTTATTAGGTATACCTTTATTCCTACCCCTAAACATTGCCGCCCCCTTAATCATTTGGAGACTGACAAAAATCAAATATCCGTGGGTAGATTTTCAAGGCAGAGAATCTTTAAATTTTCAAATTACCTTAACCTTTTATCTTGTAGTTGTCATCATAATTTCCTTACTACTAGTACTAGCTAGTTGTGGCATTTCAGTAGCAACTAATGGTGCAATTAATCAAGTAACCACAGTCTTAGACAGCTTACTATTTATTTGGATGTCCTTTATTATTCTCTTATTTTCACTACAGTTATTCCTAGTAACCTTCGCTGCCACCAAAGCATATAATGGCGAACATTACCGCTATCCCTTCACGATGCGACTCTTAAGGTAAGTGAGGGCAGGGGGCAGGGGGGAGAAAGAATTAATTCCTACACTTCAAACCCTCTCTATCTCTCTGCGCCTCTGCGCCTCTGCGTGAGATAATTCCTGATTATTTACATAACAGATCGATTTCTGTACTATTACTTATAATGTACAGAAAAAATTTAATTAATACTAATTATGTCTTTAGAATTAAAAAACAAAATAGGTGTAGCAATTGTTGGCACTGGATTCGGTCAAAAAGTTCACATTCCTGCATTTCAAGCCCATCATCGTACAGAAATCACAGCTATTTATCACCGCGATATTAACAAAGCCAAAACAATTGCCACAGCTAACAATATTCCCCATGCTTGCGACACAATTACTGAACTGCTCACCTTACCAACAGTACAAGCAGTCAGCATTTCAACACCGCCGTTTCTACATTATGAAATGGCCAAACAAGTATTACAAGCCGGGAAACATTTATTACTAGAAAAACCCGTAACATTAAATGTCACCGAAGCCAAAGAATTGGATGAATTAGCTCAAAAACAAGGAGTAATTGCCACAGTAGACTTTGAATTTCGCTTTGTGCCGGCGTGGCAATTTTTTGCAGAATTATTGACATCAGGTTATGTAGGCAACCCACGCTTAATTAAAATTGATTGGTTAGGTTCTTCCCGTGCTGACACATCCCGCCCTTGGAATTGGTATTCATCACAGGAAAAAGGCGGCGGTGCATTGGGTTCTTTAGGTTCTCACGCCTTCGATTATATTCATTGGTTGTTTGGCCCAGTCAAGCGATTAAACGCCCATTTAACCACAGCTATTCCCGCACGAGTTGAACCTAGTAGCGGACAATTAAAACCTGTAGAAACAGATGATACCTGTCTCATCTCTTTAGAATTAGCCAATGGTACACCTTGCCAAATGGCTATAAGTGCAGTTGTTCATGCTTCTCGAACACATTGGGTAGAAGTGTATGGCGATCGCGGTACTCTAATCATAGGCAGCGACAACCAAAAAGATTATATACATGGTTTTAAAGTCTGGGGTTCTCACCCAGGCGAACCCCTGCAAGAAATCGACATCCCCCAAAGATTCTTATTTCCCCAAAATTACGCCGATGGACGCATTTGTGCATTTTTGCGCGTAGTTAACCAATGGACACAAGGAATTGATACTCAACAGCAAACAATACCATCCCTCAAAGAAGGCATTTACTCACAGTTATTAATGGATTTATGCCATCAATCCCATCACACATCAACCTGGGTAGACGTGCCAGATTTCACATAAAAGGCAACACGCAATACATTCGTGCGTAATTCAATAGACTGGGAAACCCTATATTTTTCGAGTTACTGAAGTAACAAGTAATAACTCATGGGTATTTTTCATAACTCATAACTCATAACTTATTACTTATTACTCATTACTCATTACTCATTACTTATTACTTATTACTCCTCCGCGTTTAAACATCAACATTTAACTGTTCTATATGCCTAGCAGCCTTCTCCCACAGCTTGGCTGTCACCTCATCCTGCCAATGAGTTCTGAGATTTTCCGCCTTTTTATGGCATATTCGCTCTAGCATTTCCAGAATTGCAGCTAATGTCAACTTATCTATTAAAGTTTCTAAAACATCCATATCATCTTTTTTCATCACGCCCTCAGCATCCTGAATTAATCTCTACTTCAAGCTAAGAGAAAAAATTGAAGAACTTGTGAGGATATACAGAATCAAGTTGACGAAGGAAGGCAGAGGGCAGAAGGAAAGAAAAATGCTTGTTGGGTTCAAGCCCCACCTATGAG
>JBODRP010000314.1:0-6218 GCA_050633005.1 Trichormus sp.
CATTACTCATTACTCATTACTCATTACTCATTACTCATTACTCATTACTCATGCTCTACCTCACTTACTGCAAAAGTGATGTATCTTGTTAATTATTTATTTTTAACTTGACTTTTCGCCTGTTCTAATGCTATTTCCTTAATAGCTTGATAGGAATTGACATTTGCAGTTCCTTCAATCGCTTTGACTGCCAAATCTTGAACCTGTTTCAGGGCTGATTCAAGTTGTTTAGAAAGGTTTTGTAGTCGCGTTTCTTGATTAGTAATAGTTTGTTCTAGAGATTGCAATCGCTGTTCATAAAAGCGTTTTTGTCCTTCTACTTCTTTGGCGTATAAATCGGCTTTCACTTTCGCTTGGTAGTGAGCAATACCTTTACCTTCTTCTGTCGCTTTTTTAATAGCTGCTTCTTTTTCTTTTGGGAAACCTTCTACTTTCATTTTGTACTCTTCAAATTGTTTTTCCCGTTCAGAAATTGTTTTCTCTCGTTCAAACCATTGTTTTTCTGCTTCCTCTCGCAATTCGTCTAACTGTTGATATAAAGCTTTTTGCTGTTGTTCATATTCATCTATATTTAATCGTCGTTGCAGTTCTAAATCATATTTATATTCTGCTGTCTCTCTTTGACGAGTTTTATTTAAATTATCATTCCTTTCTTTGAGGTTTTTTTTGTATTCTTCCTGTTCTTTCTGCCAGGCATTATTATATTCTAATATTTCTTGGGAAAGTAAATCATAACGCTCGGTAAACTCCTCTTGATAAGTTTTACAATTCTCTTCATAAGCTGTGAGCAGTGTATCTAAGGTATCATCAGTAACTTCTAAACTGTGCAATTGTTTTAATTGCTCAACTTCATTTTCTACTGCTTTAATAATTTCTTCCAACCTAGTAGCTTGTGTAGTCAGTTTTTCAGATAATTCATTGGCTGCACTACCAAATCCCAATTGAATTTTTGCTAAACTTTCAATTGTATAGTTCATTTTTTGTTGGATAGTTGCAGACTGATTCATAGGTTGATTTAAGGTTGTTTTTGCTGGCTCTTGATTGCTAGTTTTTTGCTCTTTTAATACTTGAGTAATTTGTGATTTCAGCCCAGATGCTTCTCTTGTTAATTCTTCATATGCTTGTAAAATTTCAGCTTTGGTATTTTTGTCTGTTAGTTTTTTTGTTGCCATAAGCACCTCTTGTTAATTACACACATTGAATTACCAACCAAAACTTACCAAATCATTTAGATGTAGAACTATCAAAAGCCCTCATAGCCAAGTCTTGGGCTTGTTTTAAGGTAGATTGTAATTGACTAGATATACTTTCTATCTGTTCAAGTTGTTTCACAATTGTTTCTTCTAAGGATTTGATTTTCACTTCATAGCTTTGCTTAGTAGCTTCCCATTCCTTCTCAAACAAATCCGCTTCTATCTTAGCTTTTTGACTGGTTTCTTTAATAGCTTCTTCTCTAGATTTCTTCACAGCTTCTTCTAATTCATTGGGAAATGCTGCTACTTTTTGTTGATATTCTGTAAATAAAGCCTGACGTTGATTACATATTTTTTCTCTCTCAGTCCAATCTTTATCTTTTTGTTGATTGCTTTCTTGAATTTCTCTTTCTAATGTGCGTTTTTTTGATTCATAAACATCACTATTGAGTTTACGGGTAGTTTCTAATTTATATTGATATTCTTCTTCCTCTTGCTGGCGTTCCTTAACTAAAGTATTATTATATGTTTGCAGTGCTTCCTCATACTCTAATTGCTCTTTTTGCCAATCTTTACGCTGATTGGCGATCGCTTTATCTAGTGATTCTCTCTTACTGGCCGTATCTTGCTCTAAATTTTTTAGCTTTTCTTGATGTTCTTGTTGTAAAATATCCAGGGTATCGGCAACGATTCTAATTTTTTGTAGGTCTTGTAGAGTTTGATTCTCAATTTCTATAGCTCGGTTGAGTTCATCTAATTTAGAGTTTTCTTGAGCTAATTTTTCAGATAGAGAGTTGACAATACTACCAAATTCTAATTGTAAATCCGCTAAACCTTTGACAATACTATCAACAGTATATGTAGAAGCAAGAGCCAAAACTTCCTGATTTTTAGCTTTATCTGCTTCTTCTTGTTTAGTGGCTATTTTAAACTCTAGTTTTTTCCTTTGATTGAGAATTTGTTGAAATGCTTGCATGAGTTGCTGTTTGCTATCTTTAAAGGCAACTGTAGTCATATTTCAACTCCTTTGAAATGTAATAATTGAGTGAGTAGTAAGTCATACCAAGTAACTACTCTATGCAGACATTTTAGAGTAGCCTGGAAATGAAGATTATTGATGCAGTACAATTACTGAAATCAAGCAACAACCCATACTAAGAGCCAGTATGAGTTATTAAGACAAAACTTCTATGCGCTTTTTGCTGTGGTGCTGCCCTTTAAATTTGTATAGTATTTATGTACTAACTATTCTACTCAGATGAGTCTGGTATTGTCAAGAAGCAATGAGTATCATTCAGTTAAGTCGAGTAATAAGCACTTTTTCCCCTGCTCCCTGCCCCCTGCTCCCTGCCCCCTGCTCCCTGCCCTCTGCTCCCCTGCCCCCTGCCCCCTGCCCCCTTTTCATTGCCTGCCTAAAGCCCTAATTTTTGTTATAAATTGATGTAGATGCGATCGCCTGGTTGCAAACAAAGTAATTTATGATATATGTATTACTGTTACAAACATTACTTTTTTGCAAAGTAATTCTTGATGGTGCAAGCGTAAATGCACTTAAGGCAGATAATTAAATCAAGCATCATATTGATACAACCACGGGTTAGACTTTTGTGATATCAATGTACACCAGTGAATCAATCAAATATTCTGCTAGAGCAGACATTGGACAAACAAGTCGTGTTCTGGTGGTGGAGGATGAAGAGCTAATCCAAGAAATGCTAGTTGTAGCATTAGAAGAGGAAGGTTACGGGGTAGTAACCGCCCCTGATGGGCGTTCGGCAATGGAATACCTCAAAGGTTCTGAAGCCAATGGTACAGAATTTCCCTTTGATTTGGTAATTCTTGATTTAATGTTACCCCAAATTAATGGTCTGGATATTTGCCGCTTACTACGTCATCAAGGCAACCCAGTACCGATTTTAATGCTCAGTGCCAAAGGTAGCGAAACCGATCGCGTGTTAGGGTTAGAAGTAGGAGCAGATGACTATTTAACTAAACCCTTCAGTATGCGGGAGTTAGTAGCACGTTGTCGCGCGCTACTCCGCCGTCAACGCCTCAGCACCCTACCACAACTACCAATACTCAAATACAAGGATGTCTCCCTCAACCCCCAAGAATGCCGAGTATTAGTGCGTGGACAAGAAGTCAACCTTTCCCCCAAGGAATTTCGCTTATTAGAATTATTTATGAGTTATGCTCGCCGGGTATGGTCACGGGAGCAATTACTAGACCAAGTGTGGGGGCCTGATTTTGTCGGGGATAGCAAAACCGTGGATGTTCACATCCGGTGGTTGCGCGAAAAGCTAGAACAAGACCCCAGCCATCCAGAATATATTGTGACTGTAAGAGGATTTGGCTATCGATTCGGATAATCTAGTCAGATAGTTGTTAGTTTTTAGTAATCACCAGCAACTAACAACTCAAACTGCAATGCTCTTATTGGGATTTCTTCTCGGTTTAGGGGTAGGTATTGGCTTTTGGATTTGGCAACAAGTTCAATTAAACCACTACTTGGAGTGCATACTCCCACCTTTAAATTCTCGCACCGCTAATGCTAAAGTAACTACACCTTTGCTACCCCGGCTACGGCAAGAAATTGCCATTATCAAGCAGCAAGGGCAAGATTTGCAGCAGTCGTTACAGACTTACCAAGACGTACTAGATTTTGCACCAGTAGGATATTTGCAAGTAGATGAAGAAAATCAACTGCTATGGTGTAACCAGGAAGCACAAAAAATCTTGTATTTGCAAAGGTGGCAACCTGGGCAAGTGCGTTTGTTGCTAGAATTAGTGCGCTCCTATGAACTTGACAGGTTGATTGAGCAAACTCGTGATGAGCAAGTACCCAAAATTAAAGAGTGGATGTTTCATCCTTCTTGTGATAACCCGGCAGAAATGCCTAGCATCAAGTCTTTAGCTGTGCGAGCTGCTAGTTTACCTTTACCCAATGGTCAAGTTGGGGTATTTTTAGAGAACCGTCAACCCATGCAAGATATGAACCAAGTCCGGGAACGCTCATTTTCTGACTTGGCTCATGAGTTGCGAACCCCATTAACTTCAATTCGTCTGGTGGTAGAAACTCTACAAAACCGCCTAGAACCCCCTTTAAATCGTTGGGTTGACCGTTTAATGCACGAAGTAGACAGATTAATTAACTTAGTGCAAAGCTGGCTAGAACTCACGCAAATGGAGACTAGTTTAGCAGTCCAATTACAAACTGAACCAGTAGAACTGCGATCGCTAATTCTATCAGTTTGGGAAACCCTCGAACCCTTAGCACAACGTCACAACTTATCTCTTGCCTATTCTGGCCCTGATCATCTCTGGATTAAAGCCGATCCAGCGCGGATTTATCAAGTTTTTCTCAATTTGCTGGATAATAGTATTAAATATAGTCCACCATCCGCCAACATTGAAATTCAAGCCAAAATCTTATCACCAAAGGATCATCAAACGGGGGATAGAACCTACCCATCTCTAGAAATTAATCTCATTGATTCTGGAGTCGGTTTTGCAGAAGAAGATTTACCCCATATTTTTGACCGGTTTTATCGTGGAGATAAATCTAGAACTCATGCTTCCTTACCAGTCAATAGTCCAGTTGATACTATTGTAGGTAATGGATTGGGTTTAGCGATCGTGCGGCAAATTGTCTTAGCTCACGGTGCTTCTATTAAAGCCATGAACCATCCCCAAACCGGTGGAGCATGGATGCAACTTCAATTCTTTGAAGTGATGGCAAACTCCCAAAGCCAAGACTATAGTTAAAAAATATCTTCACGTTTGAGACTACACGTGTGAAAGCCGTTCTTTATAGTCCCAACCCTGCAAGTCCCCAGTTAGCACGCGCCATTAGGCGATTAGAACGGGATGTATTACGCATGGGAGCTTTGGTAGAACAATCATGTCGCCTCAGCCACCAAGCCTTATTTTCCCGTGACTTACAAGCAGCTGAGGAAATTCCTCGATTAGATAAAAAAATTGATCGTTTTTATAGACAAATAGAATCAGACTGTACATCTATCATGACACTACAAGCCCCTACAGCTCAAGATTTACGCTGTTTGAGTGCTTTTATGCAATTGGTACGGGATTTAGAACGAATTGGTGACTATGCTAAGGATTTAGCTGATATTGCCGTTAAAATCTTTCCTTATCCGCCCCATACATCTTTATCAGAAATTGCCGTCATGTCTCATCATGCCCAAGCAATGTTAGCTACTAGTTTAGTAGCTTTAGCTGATTTAGATGCAGTTGGTGGTCAGAGTATCAAACATTTAGATGATACCGTAGATAATGCCTACGATCGCCTTTATCAAACTTTAGCTCAACAACGAAACGTGCCAGGTGTTGTTGAGCCAATTATATTACTGGCTCTAGCAATTCGCTGTCTAGAACGAATGGCAGATCATGCAACTAATATTGGTCAAAGGGTGGCGTACATCGTCACCGGTCAACGCTCCTAAATTATGCAGAACCATACAAAATAGAGGATTGGCAAGTTTTCAATTTGCTAATCCTCTATTTTTTATTTAAATTATTAAACAACCACAAAATTGTTTTCGCTGAGTGACGAGCCACTATTTATTTGCGCGAATTTTACTTGACTAAATCCACCAGCACTGCCATCTTGGTCAAAATACAACGCACCTGTACTCAAGTCATAGATAAATCGCTGATCACTTGTCGTTGCCGATGCTCCCAGTGTAAACTGGCTAGCTAAGAGTGAACCTGCTAACAACCCGCCACCAAAACCATCTGCTGATACCTGAATTAGTTCATTAGTAGCATCGAAGTCATTAAGACTATCAACACCTTCAGTGAAACTATTGAAGACAAAGATATCATCACCGCCATATCCATAGATGACATCATTACCACTACCACCTATCAGGATATCGCGGCTAAGACCACCATATAGGGTGTCATCGCCAGCACCACCATAGAGAGTATTATCACCTAATGCACCAATCGCGGAAAGGTAATCATTGTCATCCCCTCCATCCAGCAGGTTATTGCCTGTTGAAT
>JBODRP010000315.1:0-6195 GCA_050633005.1 Trichormus sp.
TATTGCAATAAAAAAATTGTTTCATCGGCGTTTATCTGCGTTTATCTGCGTTTTTCAACCAAAATCTATTGCAACATTTAAGTGTGTAGAACTTAACCGCGTCCAAAACCTTGACCGCGTGATACTTTTGACCAAATCAGCAGTTCACCATTGTCACCACCAGCTGCTAAAAATTTGCCTTGGGGATGCCAAGCTAACGTAGAAAAGCCATCAGCAACCCCTGTGAGAATTTGGGATACTTGCTTGGCTTTATTCCACAAGCACAACCAGCCATCAGTAGCGGCCGAAGCCAGAAGTAAGCTGTTTGGTGCAAAAGCGATCGCATTAATTACACCCACATGATTAGTCAATACTCGCGCTTCCCAACCCAAGTTCTCATCCTCTAATTTTTCCCAGGCAACAATCCCCTCAACGCTGGAAGTAGCTAGTAATGGCGCACCTATTTTAGTCTTAATTTCTGACCAAGCCAATTGGCGAATTTTACCAGGAAAACCCCGCATTACCCAAGGATCGGGATTATTCCATTCCAACACAGTGACGCTGCGATCCATGTTACCGGAGGCGAGAAATTTACCATCAGTTGACCAAGCCATAGCGACGCTGACAGTAGGCATACTGAGAAGATAGGGTTCTTCATCCCAGTTTTGAGAGTGCCAAATTTTCACCCCTTGATTACCACCAATGGCAAGATATTCTCCATCAATGCGCCAATCAATACTCAATGCAGAGGAGTCAGCAAAATTCAAAGTTACTACTACCTGACGAGCATCTGCATCCCAAACTTGGACATAACGCCCTAAACTAAAAGCCAATTGGTTATTAACATGATTCCAGGCTAACTTATCCACCCAAGCCGGGGCATTTTCTAAAGTAGTAATTAATTCCTGTCCCCGCCAAATTTTCACCCGTCCATCTTGTCCCCCAACCGCTAAAAACTGCCCATCCCTGGAGAAAGCCAAACAATCTACTGACTTACCTTCACCACTTTGCAAAGTTGTTAATTCAGCATCCTGCCAAAGTACCACTTCCCCAGCTGCCGAGGTTGCAGCTAGAGTATCACCTAATGGCGACCAGGCGATCGCAGTTACATACTCTGCCAGTCTCCCGGAATAGTGTTCTTGAAATTCTTTAGATTTGCTATTTGTGGGGTTCATAGTCGTCTAGGGGGAATAGGGGGGCAGGGGGCGGGGGGCAGGGAGCAGGGAGCAGGGGGAGACAAGGAGGGGGCAGGGGGAGACAAGGGAGAAATATTTATCCCCTTGCCTCATGACCCAAAATTCCTTAATTTTGAATTTTGAATTTTGAATTTTGAATTGATATGCCCAATGCCCATTTACGCCATACAAGCCAGAAAATCTTGTTTCAATTGGGCTTCATCGAGATTGCGTCCGATGAAAACTAGTTCGTTTTTGCGTTTCTCGTTATCTTTCCAGGGTCTATCAGGTCTGCCATCCAATATCATATGCACACCTTGGAAGACAAATCTATTATCCTCTCCGGCAATATTTAATATGCCTTTCATCCGAAAGATATCTGGGCCTTTGGTACGCAATAATTCTGAAAGCCAAGCATTTAATTTCTCCCCATCTAGTTCCCCTGGTTCTACCAATGCTACAGAAAAAACACTATCGTCATGTTCGTGGGCATCTTCACCCAGGAAATTGGGGTCTATTTCTAAAGCTCGATCTAAATTAAAAGCGTTCACCCCTAATAAAGCATCCATTGCTAATTCTGAATTGCGGGTGCGGTAAATTTTCGCCATTACATTCATTGAGCGAATCCGCTTTTCTAATTCATCTAATTCTGCTGGGTTAACTAAATCTGTTTTATTAAGTAAAATGACATCGGCAAAGGCAATCTGTTCTTGGGCTTCGTCTGCATCCCAGTGCTGCGAAATATGCTTGGCATCAACTACTGTCACCACTGCATCTAAAGACAGTTGGCTTTGCATATCTTCATCTACAAAGAATGTCTGAATTACTGGTGCAGGGTCGGCTAATCCGGTTGTTTCTATAACTAAATGGTCAAATTTATCCCGTCGCCTCATTAGATTACCAATGATGCGAATTAAATCACCTCTTACTGTACAACAAATACAGCCATTATTCATTTCAAATATTTCTTCATCGGCATCAATTACTAATTGATTATCAATACCTACTTCCCCAAATTCATTGACGATCACAGCTACTTTTTTGCCGTGTTCGTAGGTGAGGATGTGATTAAGTAGAGTTGTTTTACCTGCGCCTAAATAGCCAGTCAAAACAGTAACGGGAACTGAATTTGTGATTACGTCCGCCACCATATTTTTAAAACCTCTTATCTTACCTTATGGATAATCATTATCACCTATGTTAACAATTCAAAATTCAAAATACCTTGGTGTAGGGGTGTAGGGGTTTTGGGGTGTAGGGGTGTAAGGGTGTAGGGGTTAGTAAAACGATGATTCTTTCGTTAGTCTAAGAGTTATTACTCACTGCTTGGCAAAAAACCTACACTTGTGAGATGCCCCCCTGCTCCCCCTGCTCCCCCTGCTCCCCCTGCCCCCTGCCCCCTGCCCCCTGCCTTATCCCAACATACTGAAATTGTTTTCCTTCCTACACCCCTACTTCACCAGTCGATTCGATAGCTGTTTTTGGTGTTTCTTCTGCAAAGATCGTTAAATCAAACCAAAAGGTAGTACCTACACCAACCTCACTGACTAAATGGACTCTGCTGTGGTGTCTTTCCATGATATTTCTCACAATTGACAAACCTAAACCTGTACCTTCTAGGGTGTGAACACGGTTCTCAACCCGGAAAAATCGGTCAAAGATTGCCTGTTGATCTTCTGGTGCGATGCCAATACCTGTATCGGAGATTTCTACCCGCACTTGTGCAGACTGATTATATGATGTGGTGTGGGTATCTAGTTGATAGGTACGAATGGCTACTTTGCCGCCGGCGGGAGTAAATTTCAGGGCATTGCCTACCAAATTGGCTAAGACTTGTAATAACAAATCATAATTACCCATGACTAGGGGCAAGTTGGGGACTACTTCTTGTAAGAGTTCGATGCCTTTGTCTCTAGCGTTAAGTTGGTATGTCCGCAGGGTTTGCTCAATTGCTTGGGCTAAGTCTACACCATAGAAGTTGTAAGTCTTGCCTGATTCTAACTTGGATAAATCTAAAACATCATTAACTAACCGAGTCAAGCGATCGGTTTCATGGTTAACTGTTTGGAGAAATTCCCGTTTTTCTTCTAAGCTTAAGTCTTCACCGTAGTCATGGAGAGTTTCAATAAAAGATTTAATATTAAATAAGGGCGTTCGCAATTCGTGGGAAACATTGCTAATAAATTGGCTTTTAGCTTCGTTGAGTTCTACTTCACGGGTGATATCCTGCACGGTGATGGCAATGCCTTTAATGCTCTCCCGTTGTAAGTTGAGTACTGTAGTTAAAAGAATGCGAATAGTCCGCTTGATGGGTTGAGTTAAGAGAATACGAAACTCAGCACTTTCGCGCTCACCGGTTGCCATTTCTGATAAAGGGTGGGTAAGTTCCATTTGCACTGTTGGCGGTAAGTGATGCAAAACATTACTACCTACCACATCATTACTACCTTCCCAACCAAAAATGTGCCTTGCTGTGGGGTTGACTAAAATCACCTGCATATTATTATCAATTAACACAGCACCATCGGCGATGGTGGAAACTAGGGTTTCGAGTTTGGCTTTTTCGGCTGTTAATTCCTCAATATTTTGTTCTTCATAGCGTTCTAGACGTTCCGCCATTTCATTAAAGTTGAAAATCAACTCTCCTAGTTCACCACCAAGGGGTAAATCAATACGTTGCTTGAAGTTACCGGCGGCGATTTGTTTGACACCTACTAACAGTTCTTTAATTGGCTTAGTAATGGTTAAAGCGTTGATGACTCCTGCTAAAATCACCATGACCCAAATTGTGATGAATACGGCAATGGTGACATCACGGGTGAAATTAGTAGAAATGACTGCTGTTTGATTGGGGTTGATACCGATCGCTAATATACCTAAGTATTTCTTATTAGCCATCAGAGGAATAAACACATCGGTCACAGCCCCATCTGGGGTCATGTGTTGCCGCACCATCGGTTGATCCCCTTGTTCGGGGTAATCTTCTGGAAGTTCGATGCGTCGCTCAATAGTCAGGGAGTTTTCTACTTCGGGTTCCCAAAAAGGAATACCAAAGTAGATTTTGCCTGTTTCATCCGCGTACAGCATATAGCGGATGCTGGAGGTACTGCCATAAAAGCGTTGTGAAAATTTGGCTACCTCTGTCAAATTATGTTCAGCTACCAAAGGGGTAACATTAGCGGCCAGTAGTAGTCCTAAATCCCGTCCAAAACGGGTGTCATTCATGCGAGCATCTTGCTGGATGGTATTGACCGCCCAGAAAGTTAAACCACTCATGACTAAGGAGACTACTAAAGTAGCCACAGCTAGTAGTTTAGTTTGGAGAGTGAACTCTGACCACCAATTGGCGATCGCTTCTCGGATTGTTTTTAACAGCGACAGCATTTCAAATTAAAGTTGTTAGTCGTTTCGGTTATCAACCCCAACAACTAAAAAATTAACAGTTAATTCGACAAATATGCTAATTGATTGGGCATGGGGCATATCAATTCAAAATTCAAAATTCAAAATTCAAAAATTTTGGGCATTGGGCATCGGGCATTGGGCAATTAAGAAAATTTAGGGGTTTAAATCCCCGTTACAACACGTAATTGCGTAAAGCCTGCGGCATAGCTGCGCTTAGAGCGGGGCGCGAGCATCATTGCGAATTGGTTTAATGACTCAACACCCGATGACCGATATCTCTACGGTAATACATCCCTTCAAATTGAATTGATTGTAGTCCATTGTAAGCGGTGGCTAGGGCTTGTTCAAAGTTTTCTCCTACCGCCGTCACGTTTAAAACTCGCCCGCCATCTGTGACGATTTGTTGCTGTTCGTTTAATTTTGTGCCGGCATGAAATACTGTTACTCCTTT
The DNA here is from genome assembly GCA_050633005.1 of Trichormus sp. Taxonomy (GTDB): domain Bacteria; phylum Cyanobacteriota; class Cyanobacteriia; order Cyanobacteriales; family Nostocaceae; genus Trichormus. The sequence goes on from JBODRP010000315.1 coordinate 5,011, forward strand.
GGCTTCTGCTTCCTCAATGCCTGTAATCACTTGGCCTTTTTCATAATTGCCAGGATAACCGCCGGCAGCAGCTACTACGGTAGCAGACGCGCCTTCATGCCAAGCTAGGGGGGGTAAATCGCTTAAACGCTGCTGCACACAAGCTAACATCAATTCTTCTAGGGGTGTGGCTAACAAGGGCAGAATAACTTGGGTTTCAGGATCACCAAAGCGACAGTTAAATTCTAAAACTTTGAGATCACCATCGGGGGAAATCATCAAGCCTGCATAGAGTACACCCCGATAATCAATACCTCTAGATTTTAAGGTAGCGATCGCTCTTTCTAGAACTTCTGTTTGCACCCTGGCCATAATTTCTGGCGTAGCAATGGGGGCTGGGGCATACGCGCCCATGCCGCCTGTGTTTTCCCCTGTATCCCCTTCCCCGATGCGTTTGTGGTCTTGGGCAGGCAATAAAGGGCGAATGGTGATCCCATCAGTTACCGCTAATACAGAAACTTCCTGCCCAATTAAACATTCTTCAATCACCACAAATTCCCCGGCACTGCCAAACTGCCCTTGAAAGATCATTTCAATGGCGTTCGTTGCCTGCTCTACAGTGGTAGCAACAATTACACCTTTGCCAGCAGCTAACCCATCAGCTTTGACGACAATCGGCGCGCCTTGAGCTTGTATATAGGATTTAGCGGCTGTTGCCTCCGTAAATACCGCAGCTTTAGCTGTAGGTATTCCTGCTTCTTGCATCAGGGCTTTAGCCCAAGCTTTGCTAGCTTCAATTGTTGCTCCGGCTTTGGTGGGGCCAAATACCATCAGTCCTTGCTGTTGCAGGTAGTCAGTAATACCTTGAGCTAGGGGAACTTCTGGCCCGACTACCACCAGAGAAATATCGTTATCTAGGGCGTATTTGCTGATACCGGCAAAGTCATTGACTGCCAACGATATATTTTGGCAACCTGTCATACTAGCCGTACCGCCATTACCTGGTACACATATTACCTGATCAACTTGTGGCGATCGCAATAATTTCCAAGCTAAAGCGTGTTCACGCCCACCATTACCTACAACTAAAACTTTCACTGATCTCCTCTTGCGTCCCTTGACAATTGACACTCCCCAGCCTAAAGGCGTGAGGATTCTACATTCACAGACTCGCCGTTAGACGACAGGCCGCGGCCAATCGCCCAA
>JBODRP010000316.1:0-6181 GCA_050633005.1 Trichormus sp.
ATTTAACGCCATCTGAGAAAGTTTTTGAGTTTTTTACACCATCTAGCTAGGAAAGATTGGGGCTGAGATTTATACTTGACTCTGCCAAAAGGAGTGGCTTGGGGGATTTTCCCTTCTAGCTGTGCGGCTTTATTTAAGTCTGATGCGGCTCTATATTCGTAGCCTAATTGTGAACAAACTAAGCCACGATATTTATAGGCTTCGATGTAGCGAGGGTTAAGGCGAATTGCTTGAGTGAAATAAGCGATCGCTTCTTGATATTCTCCTTTTTCTACGCTTTCCACGCCATAGTTATAGAAAGTTTCTGCATTCCAACGATTGACGGAAACGTTAGGAGACTTTTGGGGTGTAGGTGCAGCAGGTTTTGTTACTGTGGGAGTCTCTGACTTCAGCAGATTATAAGCAGCGTTGATTTGTTTGATTTTGGCCTCTGCTTGCTGTTTTTGTGGTGAGTTGGTAAAGCGATCGGGATGCCAAATTTTCACCAGTTGACGATAAGCTCGTTTTATCTCTACCTGCGATGCACCAGGTTTTAACCCTAGAATTTCATAAGCATCATTAATATCAAGACAATCGCGCATACCAAGAAATAGAAGTAGATAAATCTATGTTAACTATTCCGATAAATCTTCTTCCATCTACTCAAACACCTCACAGTGGATACCATTGGGACGGCACTAGTCGGCGTTTTTTTGAAGGCTGGTATTACCGCGTTACTTTACCAGATTGTGGTCAGACTTTTGCTTTTATGTACTCCATTGAAGATCCAATTGGGAATCAAGCCTACAGTGGCGGTGCGGCACAAGTCCTCGGTGTGAATGATCAATATCTCTGTCGGATTTTTCCTGATGTGAGTAAGTTTTGGGCTAGTCCAGATGTTTTGGCTTTAGGCCATTGGGGTAAAACTAACCTCAAGAGTCAACCCCTATATCTGTTACCATCGGAGTTTACAAAATATATCCAAGAAGGCTATCAAGCTACTGCAAATTTGAACCAAGGATTTATTCAAGATCCTGCAACTGGTTTTTATTGTCGTTGGGAATATGAAATTCAGCCTGTATATGGCTGGGGTAATCAAAATAGTCTTCAGCAATCTACTGCTGGCTGGCTGTCATTTTTACAGATTTTTGAGCCAGGATGGCAGATTTTAATGGCTCATGGTTTAGCAAGTGGTTGGATTGATTGGAATGGCCAAATTTATCAATTCCAAAATGCACCAGCCTATGGCGAAAAGAATTGGGGTGGTGCTTTTCCCCAAAAATGGTTTTGGTTGAATTGTAATAGCTTTGATGGCGAACCTGATTTGGCGTTAACGGCTGGTGGTGGTAAGCGGGGTGTGTTGTGGTGGATGGAGTCTGTAGCGATGATTGGTTTACATTATCAAGGCCAGTTTTACGAATTTGTCCCTTGGAATGCCAAAGTAAAGTGGAATATTCAACCCTGGGGTAGATGGCAAATGCAAGCAAAAAACCTAGATTATGAGATTGAATTAACCGGAACTACGCATCTACCCGGTACACCACTGCGTGCGCCGACAACAAACGGTTTACAATTTTGTTGTCAGGACACTATGCAAGGCAAGCTCAGTTTAGAGTTACGACAAATCAGGGGTACATCCCCTCTAGTCATTCTCAAAGCACACAGCTATCTTTGTGGGTTAGAAATTGGCGGCGGTTCTTGGAACAATTTTTGGCAGTCCACCTAAAACTACTGCTATCATTGTATATGCTTCGTAGTTGGGGCTGTAGCTCAGTTGGATAGAGCGAGCGCCTCCTAAGCGCTAGGTCGCCGGTTCGAGTCTGGCCAGTCCCGTCATCAACTACTCATACCAATTCAAAATTCAAAAATCCATAATTAACAACGGTTTTTGGGTTTAAATCCAGTTCAAAATTTTATTGAATTGATATGAGGTGGCAAAAATACATTGGCGTGAGTTTGCCAACATTCTTATTTTTCTGACCTAGAGAGAAAATTATCTGACGAAGTTATAGAGCCTTGAAGAATAATCTATTGTTTAGGGGTAAGCCATTTCAATTAGCGGCTCTGGTTTTACCGTTATTGATGTGGTTCGGATATCAGGAAGTACAAAATAATAGTCAACCACCGGAAGCAGTAATTGTTTTAGGTGGCTCAACCAAAAACCTAGAAAGAGAAAAATTTACTGCCAAATTTGCTCGTGAGCATCCCAATCTGCCCATTATGATTTCTGGCGGTAGTCCTCCTGGCTATACAAAAAGGGTATTTACTAAGGAGGGTATCAATCCTAAACGTTTACATTTAGACTATGAAGCGGTAGATACTGTTACAAATTTTACTACATTGGTGGATGATTTACAAGCACGCAAAATTAAAAATGTGTATTTAATTACCTCTGATTTTCATATGCGCCGAGCTTGTATCATCGGTGAGATCATTTTAGGTAGTCGAGGGATTCGATTTAAACCAATACCAGTACCATCAAAAATGCCCCCTGAACCAATGGAAAAGTCTATCCGTGATGGAGCTAGAGCCTTATTTTGGGTAGCTACTGGTTACACAGGGGCGGAGCAAGTTCAACAAAAGCGGTAAGAAATTGGGCATGGGGCAAAAAAATTCAAAATTCAAAATTCAAAATTCAAAATTGAAGAGTTTTACTCCCCTTGTCTCCCTTGTCTCCCCATTCCCCATTCCCTTAACCCCATTCCCTTAATCCTAATTCCCCATTTCTTGGACTAAAACATAAGGTTGGAGAATGAGTGTGTTAAAACGCTTAGTGCGATCGCTATTCCATTGTCCCACTTGAGTGACTGAAGGTTTGGTGATTAGTTGACGCTCGATCCATTGTTGAACAGATGAGGTATTATCATTAGCGATCGCTTCACCAACATCTAGTAAATCTAAGTCCTGTGACACTAAAATCACCGCATCTCGCTGCACATGAGGAATCAACCATTCCCACTCAGCTTCATCTAAAGTTTCTAATAATTCTTCTCTCAAATCTGACATGATTTTCTGTTTTTGCTCTGTATATCTTGATTTTAGCGATTAAAATACCTCGTTCGTTCAAGCTACTATAGCGTTTCCTAGTCTGCTGAGGTACAAATCTCTGCGTACCTTTGCGCTTTACTTTGCGCCCCTACCCTGCGGGTTCCGCCCTTGGCGGTATGCGTTTCAAAATATTATCTCTACCTCACTTAACTGGAAATCGCTATAAATTTATTTATCTGCCGCTCCCTTCTGCCATCCCTTTGACTCTCCCCTAAACTTCTGATTTCATAGCGTTAATTTCAAATAAAGATACAATTACTCCGGTAATGGGAATTGATAAAAAAATTCCTAATAATCCTGCAACTCTTGCACCTATTAATAGTGCAAAAAATACTACTACCGGATTTAGATTTAATGCTCCTTGCATAACGCGAGGTGCAATCAAATTATCTTGAATTTGCTGAAGCACTATACAAGCTATTAAAACTTTTACTGCTAACCAGACATTTTGAGATAACACAATTAAAGTAATGACACTAATTCCTAAAGTTGCTCCTATGCCTGGAATAATATCAAGTATCCCGACTATCAAAGATAGGAGTAAAGCAAAAGGTACATTCAATAATATAAATACAATAAAGGTAGCTGTGCTTAAAAATAAAGTTAATATTAACTGTCCTCGAAAGAATCCTAAAAAACTGCGGCGCACAATCCTGGTAAATCTACCACGATGATGATTTGGTAAAAACCTGAGCATAAATTTCCACAATTTTTCGCCATCGAGTAACATAAAAAAAGCTACAACAGCAATTATAATAAAAGTAACAAAATTCGTTAATAATTGTTGTAATATAGTTAGACTAGTGACTAAAGTTGATATAGCTTGATTTCGTAATTGTTCTTGAATTACGCTTAAGTCTATTTGCAAATTACGATCCTGCAATGTTTCTTCAATCCTTTCTAAAAAAGGTATCAAAGAAGTTAAAAAATTAGAGATACTGTCTATTAATTGTTGTCCTTGAGAGACAACTGCTACACCAATTGTAATTAATAGTCCACTCAAAAATATAACACTGATTAAAAAAACGATAATAACTGCTATACCGTGGGGCAGAAATTTCTGCAACCACTTGACAGGATAATTCAGTAAGAAAGCTAAAATAGCGGCAAATGTAAAAATGACTATTACTGTTTGAAAGTATGCTAGTAGCTGGACTAAAGCCCAACCAGCAGCCACTAATAGCAAAAAGCGCACTATTAATGAATTATTCAGACGATGCCACAAATTTTTGGCTTCAAATCCACTCATAAGAGTTGGTAATGCCTATTTTTGGGAGATTGAGTTTTAATGTACAAAAATCAAGTGGCGATCGCCACTTTCCCAAAGCATACATTCTGAATATTTTTCTCAACGCCCTAAATCGTGCATCTGGTTAATGACGGCGGCACATTTTTGTGTTATTTGTTCTAGTTCTTCTTTATTAGTAGAACTAGGAGCATCAATTAAATTACCAATTCTGACGGTGAGAGGAACTGAGTGCGGTAAAGATGAGCCTGGTTGTAAAATCTGGTCTGAACCCCATAAACATACAGGTAATATGGGGGCTTTAGCTTTAGCAGCTAATAGTAAAGCACCACGTTTAGGATCATGAATACGTCCGTCCGGGGTACGAGTGCCTTCTAAAAATACACCCACAGCCCAACCATTTTCTAAATACTCTAGAGCTGCGCGGATAGCATTGCGATCGGCACTGCCCCGACTGACTGGGTAAGCACCATATAATTTAATTGCCTGCGCCAAAACTGGGACATCAAATAATTCTTGTTTAGCCATGTATGCTACTGGCCGACAAACACAATTAGAAACAATTGGCGGATCAAAGTAGCTAGCATGATTACTCACAACAACTAAAGGGCCAGATTTAGGAACATTTTCCACGCCATAAATCCGCCCCCGAAAGTAAGCATGAAGCATCGGACTGACTACCGACCATTTGAAAGCATGGTAAAGAGCTAGACTAATTAATGGTTCGCGTGTTCTAGGCATGGGGGATGGGGCAGGGGGCAGGGAGCAGGGGGCAGGGGGAGACAAGGGAGATGAGGGAGACAGGGGAGACAAGGGAGAAAAACAGTCTTCTGTTGATTAACCCTACGGGATGCTCGGTGAAGGAGTAGCCGTAGGGTATTTGAATTGATTTGTCCCTCAACCCTAATTTGGTAATTCCGCAGCGTTGCGGACGTTTTCTAAGATTAAATCAGTTGTGGTGCGTTTAATCAAACCGGTTAGGACGTTACCAGGGCCGATTTCTACTACTTTCTCAATGTTGTTGAGTGGTAGTTGTAAAGAAATTTCTCGCCAGCGTACTGAACCTGTCATTTGTTGGGTTAGGCGTTGCTTTAAAATTGCAGGATCAAGGGCGGGGACTGGCTCGACGTTGGATAATACTGGTACTTTAGCTGACTGAAATTCTACAGCGTCCAGAATTTTTTGAAATTCATCTGCCACATCTGCCATCAGGGGTGAGTGAAATGCTCCTGAAACTTTGAGGGGAATAGCACGTTTAGCTTTCACTTGAGACATGAGTGTCTGTACTGCATCAGGACTACCGGAGATGACTACCTGTGCTGGACTGTTATCATTCGCTAAAACTACATCAGGAGTTTCAGCGAGGACTTTTTCTAATTTTTCCCGGTCAAAGTTCATCAAAGCTGCCATCATTCCGCCTGCGGCACTATCCATCAATTCAGCGCGTCGCTTGACTAACTCTAACCCGGTTGACCAATCAAATACACCGGCAGCATACAGGGCAACATATTCTCCCAAACTATGACCAGCAACTAAATCAGGCTGGTGTCCTTTTTCCCGGACTAGGTCAGTGAGGATACTTTCTACTACGTACAGACAAGGCTGTGTGTAGAGTGTCTTGGATAACTTTTCTTCTTCATTTTGGCAGATGTCTGTCACCGACCAGCCTAATATAGCTTCAGCTGCGGCAAACTTTTCCTGAGCCGCAGGTATATCTAATAAATCTGTTCCCATTCCTAATGTTTGAGAACCTTGTCCGGGAAACACCCATGCAGTTTTAGTCATTGGTCAATAGTCAATAGTCATGTGAAAAGGGACTGGGGGATTGGGGATTGGGTAAGAGGCAGGGGGGCAGGGGGCAGGGGGCAGGGGGAGACAAGGGAGACAAGGGAGACAAGGGAGACAAGG
>JBODRP010000317.1:0-6166 GCA_050633005.1 Trichormus sp.
ATGAGTAATGAGTAATGAGTAATGAGTAATGAGTAATGAGTAATGAGTAATAAGTGATGAGTGATGAGTGCTGTTAGTGGTAGCGCGGTGTTTAGTCGGTGGTGAGTTTTGAGTGGTAATAGTATTTCAAAAATGTTTTTGGTGGGTGATATTGGTTAAACAGAGACTGGATACTTTATTGGTAGAGTTGGATTTATGTACTTCTCGCGCTTTAGCACAGAGGCTAATTCAGGCGGGGGAAGTGATGGTTAATCAACAGGTGATTGATAAACCGGGGACGGAGGTTGATATTGCTGCTGAAATTAAGATTAAAGAGCGATCGCGGTTTGTGTCTCGCGGTGGTGATAAACTCGCTAAGGCTTTAGAATTATTTGCGATTCCCATAACAGGACGTGTTTGCTTAGATGGGGGAATTTCTACTGGCGGCTTTACTGATTGTTTACTGCAAGCTGGGGCTAAATTAGTTTACGGCATTGATGTTGGTTATGGACAAACTGATTGGGGTTTACGCAATCATCCCCAGGTGAAGTTGCGGGAACGTACCAATTTACGACAACTTGAACCTGGGGATTTATATGATGAAGATGACCCTATTCCTGATTTGGCGGTGGTGGATGTTTCGTTTATTTCCTTAACTAAGATTTTGCCTGCTGTCTGGCGACTAACTCAACCCCCTCGTGAAGCGGTGTTGTTGGTTAAGCCTCAGTTTGAAGTGGGTAAATCTCGTGTGGGTAAAAAAGGTGTGGTGCGTGACTCTAATGACCAAGCTGATGCTATTTTCCAGGTGTTGCGAGTAGCTAAGGAACTAGGTTGGAAATACAAAGGCTTAACTTGGTCGCCAATTACTGGCCCGGCGGGAAATATTGAATACCTATTGTGGTTAGCAACAGAAAGCGAAACACCACCGCCAGATTTAACTAGTATCCAACAAATCACCCAATCAGCCGCAGCTAATTTGCACTGAAAGAGTGCAGTTAAGAATTAACAGTTAACTCTCTAAACATCATAGATGAGACACTCTAAAGCTTCTGGATGTAGTTCACAGTAGTTATCTAAAGCGGTTTTATATTTGAGGGCTTGTTCTTGGTGAGATTTTTCGGCTTGTAGTTCTTCCACAATATCCCAAGCTACGGCACAATTAGGAGAATTATCACCATTTTCCTCACAGGTGGCGCGGGCTTCGATGATCGCTGCTAAAATAGCTTTCTCTAAGTTTGTAGCTCCATTTTGGTCTGAGTTAACACTATTTAGTCCGACATTGAAAGTTGCTGTCATGATCTTTATCGCCTCTGTTGAATGATATCAAGATGTGATTCAGAGCTGATACTCTTAGTTTAGATAGACTGACCAAAAAATGTAGTGCTGAACACCGTTCGAGTTTTCAACACCTCTTATCTCAATTCGCTAAAATTCGTCCATACATTCAAACCCATAAACCCAGACCCTATCTTAATTTCTTAATACATAAAGCGTAGCGGCTTCCCGCAGGGTATTACGAATTACGAATTACGAATTACGAATTACGAATTACGAATTACAAATTGCTTTCTTGGTCATCCTGTCTAGTGATTAGCTAATGATTGCTATTTCTTTTATGTTGCACTCAAAATTAGATTTTTGGGCAATTATCAGAGGAATTTGATAGAAATTGACAGACAATCAACAACAGCAACAATTCAGCCAATATTTTTTATTTAATTTCCAGATTTGATATTTAATTCTTGTTGCAGACGATACAGAATTGTATTTTTGTCAACTTGAGAAAGAATTTCTTGAATTACGGTATCAGCACCTAATTGTCCCCAAGTGCAGCCTTTTTCTAAATAAACTTGAGCCGCTTTTCCTACAGAATATGCACCATAACCAGCAATTCCAGCTTGAGCGATCGCACTACCAGCAAAGGCAGTAAGATTAATTGGGTTATCACCACTAGTTAACGCTGCCGTACTCTTACCTAATCCTAATAGAAAACTGCTACCTAATTCGCCTAACAATAAACTACCAGAACTAAATAAAATTGTTTTTAATATCCTTCCGGCTTCATAGCTCGTCATCGGTAAACCATACAATCTAGCTAAGGCGCGAATTAAAGCTAAATCAGTCACACTACCAGCGATAACATCTAAAAAAGCGATAGGATTTAACCCGACGGCTAAGGCTTTATATTTAGTAAACTTCCAAATAATATCTTCCGCTTCTTGTTCACGGATATCAAGAGTTTTTTGTGCGATCGCAGCTTCAGCTTCCCGTGCTTGAATCAGTGCATTTAATGCTAACAGCGATCGCCCTTCCCGATTAAGAATATTTAAAATAGTGTGCTTGAGTTCGTCTACCTGTGGCGGCGGAGTTTCCCATTCATAACTTACATTGCCATCAGGCCATTCCACCCGGACTTCCATTGGTGCAGGTTCTGCCGCCACCATCACAATTTCATCAGGTAACAAAGGCTCGGCGTGGGGATTGGCTGCACCTAATTGCTGTAAATTTTTGTAAATAGTTGCCCTATCTGTATCGGGGTATAAGTCAATTTTATTGAAAACCAAAATCAGGGGTTTTTGTGCTTTTCTTAACTCCAAAAGTGCCTGATATTCAGTGCGGGTAATATCTCCAGATACCACAAACAAAATTAAATCAGCCTGACGCGCCACATCCTTAGCCATTTGTGCGCGTGACTCACCTTGAATTTCATCTAATCCTGGGGTATCAATTAACTCTACTATCACCTTACCCCCTGGTTGCCAGCGTACAGAACGCGGCCATTGAGTTACACCATTGAGGGGGCCAGTTTGTAAAATCTTGCTTCCCAAAAGAGCATTTAAAATTGCCGACTTACCACGACTCACCAAACCAAAGGCGGCAATTCTGATCACATTACCATCTAGTTTACTGAGTGTAGCGGTTAAAGCTTCTAATTCTGGTTTTACTAAAGCCGCCAATTCCGGGTTAGATGATAAATGCCCTGGTTTGCGAAGATATCCATACCAAGACATTGCTTGTCTGAGACTAGCACGGGCGCGGTTGAGGTGAGTTTCTTGCAAATTACGCACAGAGTTAGTTTAATTCAAAGTTGGACAAACAACAGGCTATATTTCTATTTTAAAATCTTATTTCTTTGGGCATTGGGAATTGGGCATGGGGCATTGGGCATTGGGCATTGGGCATTGGGCATTGGGGTAAATATTTCTCCCTTGTCTCCCTTGTCTCCCCTTGCCCCCTGCCCCCTGCTCAGATTCTCTAATTTTGAATTTTGAATTTTGAATTTTGAATTAATTAGCCCCTTGCCTATCTCATATATGGGTACAAACAAATTCAATCACATCAGCCAGTCCTTGTTGAGTTTTCAAATTAGTAAAAATAAAAGGTTTATCACCGCGCATTTTTTTAGCATCTCGTTCCATGACGCTTAAATCTGCGCCTACATAGGGGGCAAGGTCAGTTTTATTAATTACCAGTAAATCAGATTTAGTAATACCGGGGCCGCCTTTGCGGGGGATTTTATCGCCGGCGGCGACATCAATGACGTAAATGGTTAAGTCTACCAATTCAGGACTAAAGGTAGCGGCTAAATTATCACCACCACTTTCTAAAAAGACTAAATCTAGCTGAGTGAAACGCTGTTCTAGTTGTTCAATAGCTGCCAAATTCATGGAAGCGTCTTCTCGAATGGCAGTATGGGGACACCCGCCAGTTTCTACACCCAAAATGCGATCGCTAGTTAAGGCTTGAGAGCGTACCAAAAACTGAGCGTCTTCTTGAGTATAAATATCATTCGTCACCACAGCAATCTGATAGCGATCGCGCAATGCTTTACATAAAGCATCCACTAAAGCTGTCTTTCCTGAACCAACGGGGCCTGCTACACCTATACGAAATGTGGTCATAAATTAATACAAATCAATTCTCAAGTCACAATTATTCAGGATTTTGGCGGCGGAAAATATCTGTTAATTCTTCTTGTGTCATTTTATACGGAAAAGGATAAGTTTTAGCTTGAGAACTACGACGATTGACAAATAATTCTCTAATTGCTTCATCATCAGTAGGGTGTTGTCGGATGTAAGCTTTTAATTCTTGACGAGTCATTTGGGTAAAATCAGGCTTTTTCATCTTCGTAAAACTCCCAAGTTCCATTTTCAAAAACAATAATTTCTATACCTTCATTCATGCCAGCCAGTATAAATATATGTTTATATAACGCATCATATCTAAATAAGTGTATGGGCTGTAACATATCTGAGAGTGATTGACAGACACAAACAGAAGCTAAAGCTTGCTCAAAGGTTGGTTTAGTATTTTTAAAATACATTTATATCTTCTATCTTAATTACTAGAACACGAATTTGATTTCCTATTTATGCCTCCTAAATCTCAACTTCTAAACAATCTAGTGTATTGTGTTTCATGCTGCATACTCGCTAAAGATAAACCCCAACTACAGCAACTCAGGTCATCATCTTCTAATTGCATAATTTCTAGTGTGGCAGAACTAATTAATGGTTGTAAATTTAGTAATATTTCTTGTCCGGCTGTTTGTCCGAGGGGGATGAGTTTTACTCCAGCCGTGATTAAATTAGTTGCCCAACTATGCAGATATGCTAGTAAAGCAGCTTGAGGATGGATTTGCCAATGGGCAGTAGCAACACCAAAAGCGATCGCATAATTGCCAGGATTACCCACAGCATTGACTAAATCTAATACTTGCGGTTGTATTTTAGCAAGTAATTGCATGAGCGATCGCCCCATTTGCCAGCTAGAATTACGTAATTCTTGGGTTTCCCTGGCAGCAGATAACCACACATTCCAATAGCGTAATTTTTCCAAATCCCCTGTAGTCACAGCCTCATGTACTCTAACTATTACCGCCGTTTCTAACCGAATTGCCCCATAACGCAGTTCTGACTCTAACCAATGTTTGAGAGTGTCTTTGTTGCAAATTGTGCCATTTTCTACTAATGTTTCTATGCCTTCAGAATAGCTGTATGCTCCCACAGGTAAAGCAGAACTTGCTAATTGTAAGAGTTGCAAAAGATGATTATCCGTGAGAGTGATGGTGTCCATAAGCACCTACCTCTGGCTGAAATGGTGTAATTTCCTCTGTGATTTCCAGCCCCATTTGTTCTAACATGGTGCGTAAAACTGGATCTGGAGATAAGCGTAAATAATTTTGGCTAATTTCTACAGGCACATGACGATTACCCAAATGGTATCCAGATCGCATTAATAACAGTGGTGTAGCAGCGACAACTGTAAAAACTGGTTCTGGTTTAGCGGTAATTCTAATTAAACTACCATTGCTTTCATCTTGGAGAATATCGCCATCCCACAACACTGTCCCCCTAGGTAAACGCAAAAACACCACCTTACCGTCTTCTGTCTCAAAGCGGTGACGGCTGCGAGTGCGTTCTTCTGCTGTCAGTGCCAAAGTTAAATTAACTACTATCTCAGAATTTGCGGGTTGTCGTTGGGTTAAAGTGAGCATAATTTGTAATTCGTAATGAGTTGCGCCCCGCTACGCTAGTATCATTCGTAATGAAGAGGATGTTTCCCACCACAAAGACACAGAGAGCTTTCTGGCGGCAATGGGGTGATCATAGTTGGGTAGCAGGGCTATGTACCCTGTTATGTATTTTATTATTCTGTAGATACCATTTAAAAGTTTATCCTAAACTTACTCGATATTGTAAACATTCCATGAATAAGTTAGTAAATTTACATATTTTTAGCAAAAACATGATACATTTCTAGAAGATTCTAGTTTCATTTATGAAAAAATCACAGTATATTTAAGGTGTGTTATGAGTAAACCGTAACGCACCCACTCAAGCTTGCACTTCATAAATCAAATATGAGTCCTATATTTAATTAAAATTACTACCATTTAATTAAAAATAAATTTATACATTGATCAAAGAGTTATATTGAGGATAGGTACTATGATAAATATTTTTAAAGCTAATCGAATGCAATATACGGCTTTCGATAATAATGATTCAATTGCCTATTTTAATAAACATGGTATTTTCATTGTATCTGAACCTGAAAAAGCCAATATAATTGGGAGCGAAAGAATTAGTCACCTGACTAATTATATAAAGCTGTATGGTAGAAATAAACGCTACCTTACATGGACGAGAGAACCTCGCTATAATACTCACTTTTCGTCTAT
>JBODRP010000318.1:0-6148 GCA_050633005.1 Trichormus sp.
CTCATTACTCATTACTCATTACTTTTTTCAATCAGTTGCTGTACCTCATCAACATAGAATCTGCTGTATCTTGCACCTAGCTGGATAAACACGCAAAAAGCGAATAAAGGATGTACAATAATAGAGGAAGCAAAGGCTTCTCTAAAATAACGAATGTAATTACTCATACCAAAATCCAACTAATACTAGGGTTTTGGCTGCCAAAACTTTCATCCACGGAAAAATAGTAAATGCAAGTATACTAAATAAACCCAAAACTGGATTTGTTTCAGGTACAGTTTTTGTTTGAATAGTTACAGTAACATTTCGATCAAGTGCATCGCCTGAATTGTTGATATATCCCAAAGCATCCTGATCATTAACTACATAACCCCGTAAGAAAAGCGCACTCCAACGGGCTATAGTTTCAATTGATTCATCTTGAGATAAAGTTGGATTATTTGGATCTAATCTAGCACCAACAGGATTATTAACATTGGTAATACCATAATGGTTAACTCCATTAATAGTAATTAGTGCTTTAGGAGGCTCTTGAACTAAATTGTAGCTTTCTTGCGCTAGTCCTATAGGTATTAATCCATCTAAATTTCCATGTAATAAAGCTATAGGAATCCCTTGATTTTTAATGGGAATAAATTGGCCTGTCCCTACATTTATACTTGTGCCAAAAAATGCTGCTGCTCGTAATTGTTGAGGAAGTTGAAACTGTCCTTCACATACTGGATAAATACAGGAATTATCAATCGCAGTCAGACCCACTGAACCGCCAAAAGAATGACCCAATAATACTAAATTATTTGTATCAATAGTACCTGTGAGCGGTGAATTAGGATTTGAGTTCTCCGCCACCATAAAAGTTAACACATCATTAATTTGTGATGCCTCTGGTAACAGTCCAGTAAATCCAAAAGCTGGCAGGGTACGAATTCTTCTTGGAACAACTACTGTAAATCCATAACTAGCTACAATGCTAACATATTGAGAATATTGTAATGTCTCAACACGAGAACCAGGCAAAAACAACGCAATAGGATACTTTGGCTTGCTACTACTAGAATTAACAACATTAGGAAAGTAGATATCTGCTGAATCTCCATTCGTTGTAACAGTGGTGTGATAACTATTTATTGTCGGAAATAAAGGAGATGGACTAAAACCACCTGCCAATGCTACTTTTCCATTTCCTAGATATAATAATGTGCTGCCTGCTAGCAGTAAAAAATATTTGTTCATGACTAAAAAAGTACATTAAAATTTTAGTGATTCTACTTAAATAATTCACTCTAGTCAAGTATTAGCAATGTAAGATTGTTAGTTTAATTTTACTTAATTAATTACTATTAACAGTAATATTAAGTTCAATAACTAGGAGGTGTGATGTATCACTCTAAACTATCAGCAACTATCTCAAACCCTGATGACTAAGTAGGTCGGCGTAAATAATTATTGTTGGAATAAAGCAGGGGGCAGGGGGCAGGGAGCAGGGGGAGAAAGAGTTTGAGCCTTATTTACTTTTCTTCACATAGTTTGGTTTTATTGCACCGACTTACTTACCTTTTTACGAAGATATCAAAGTTTGTTTTCAAAGCTTTGAACAGTCTGTCCACGGAATGATCAGCAAGCATTGGCATTTTGGTACAGATGAACCATAACAGGCGATAGCGAATTTCAAACACTTTAAACTCATCAATCGTTCTACCCCTCTGCTCCCTTCCCTTCCCTTGTCTCCCTTGTCTCCCTTATCTCCCTTGTCTCCCTTCCACAGTAATAGAAATCCCGATCGCATTTCTATTCGCCCTAAAACAATGTAAAAACCTCTAGCTCAGGCGATCGCTTACAATCTGGTAAACTAGGCAGCTAGAGGTTATTGATAGACTGGGGATTCTCGTAGGTATTCCCAAATTTCTATTCGGCTAAGTATTGGCCAAAACAAAGTAAATTTACCAAGCATCCACAAAATTGCTGAGGTTAGCAAATTGTAGATAGGGGTGTACCTAACCAACCAGCAAAATTCTCTTGCTGTAGGGAGTCGGCATTTTGTATTGGTACTACCTGATACTTCGTAGGACGTGGTTGTCCGAGGGTGACAGATACAGTCCGCAGTTCGTCTTGGTGGAAAATTGTCAGTTGAATGGTATCATTTGGCTGATAATCTTTAAGGCGATCGCTCAGTTGATGAGATGTTACCTTAATACCTGCGATCGCTAGCAGTTCATCACCTGCATCAATCCCAGCTAGTTGGGCAGGAGAACCAGCCTCGACAAATTTAATCATTTCCCTACCATTGTCGGTATGTACTTTGATTCCCAGATAAGGCTCGTCTTCCTTGTCTGTCACTAAACGTAAACCGAACGGTTCTAAATACTCATTAAATGGTAATTCCTCTGTGCCATCAATATACGCTGCAAAGAACTCTGTTAAATTCACTCCGGCTACAGATTCAATAATTGCCTGCAACTGTTGGGGTGTATAGCCAATTTCTGGTAGCCCAAATTCCTGCCACATTTGCCGCATCACATCATCCAGAGAAAGCCGGTTACGATGCCGCGCTCTAATTAGCAAATCTAGCAGCAAAGACACCATTTCTCCCTTCAAATAGTAGGACATTTGGGAATTACCACTATTCGCATCTGGGCGATACAGTTTAATCCAAGCGTCAAAACTCGACTCAGCCAAGGATTGCACTTTCCGCCCTGGAGTTGTCAAAAATCTGGTAATCTCCTTACTCCAATAATTGAGATAGCATTTAGCATCATAAATCCCTGCCCTTAAAGGAATAAGCAAGTCATAGTAACTAGTCGTCCCCTCACAGAACCACAACGAAGGTGTATAACTTTCTTGATCGTAATTAAACACCTCTAGGGCTTTGGGGCGAATGCGCTTGACATTCCACAAGTGAAAGAACTCGTGCGCTAACAATTGGATAAACCGTTCATACTTATCTTGTGTGCGAAATCCAAACCGTTGATAAATCAAAGAACAACAGTTTTTATGCTCCAAACCTCCATAGGCTTGGGCAAATAAATGTAACAAAAAGACGTAGCGATCGTATGGTAAACCGCCAAACATCTCAGCTTCTATTTGAACAATTTTTTGAATATCGCTAATTAATGGCTGTACTTGAAAATTTCCTTGTCCCCAAATAGCTAGTTCATGAGGTTTTCCTAACACATCAAACTGATACAGCTGATGCTCACCTACCTCAAACGGACTATCTACCAAAGTATCAAAATCGGCAGCATAAAAAGTATTAGATTTGTCAGGGATCTTTGGTAAAGCAGTAGTGACTCGCCATTGAGGATAGGGTGGTATGACAGTTACACGGATGGGTAAATTATCACATCCCACCAGTCTTAAAAACAGGGCTGCACCATTGAAATAGCCGTGAGTAGAATCTAGGTGATTAGTTCTTACCGATAACTCGTTAGCAAAAATACGGTATTTTATGGCTATTTCTGATACATTAGCTGTATTGATCTGCCAGTGATTTTTGCTAACCTTACGCCAACTTAAAGGCTTTTCTCCTGCAAAAGCCACAAAATCTTGTAAATTTTTGGCGTACTCGCGCACCAAGTATGATCCTGGTGTCCATACCGGCATTTTTAAGTCAAGAATTGATGATGTATGGTTTACAATTTGTAAATTAATTTCAAATAGATGCGTTTCTGGTTGTGGCATTGCCACCTGATAATAAATCGTCGGCACGGTTTCCTGGACGTTAATATCGATACGAGGTGCTGTTGCTTCAGTCATCTGTAGTTAAGAGTGGTAAGTTCTGAGTCAAAAGTCAGTCCATAGTTAATAGTTAATAGTTCATGGTCAATAGTCAATAGTTCACAACCTGAGACTCCGCATTTAGGTATCCAGCAACACCAGTTACCGCAACAGAGCCAACCGGACAAAAACTCGCCCAGGTCAACCCCACTAATGCTTGCCATATCGCCACTAAAGACTCGCCCACCTGACTTGGCTTAACAAAACACTGCTTTCTCAGAGATTGTTTATAAAGTAAACATTAAATTCTTTATGGGGTATTTGCATTAATAATTAATAAAAATTTTATATTTACTTTATGAATCAATGCTTAGTAACTAGCAATTATGAGACTTTCCCGGCTAAATTCACCAACTGTTTAAAGTTGATTAGATATACAATATTGTTAGCATGATCAATTTCTATCCAACCTTTTTCGTGTAGTTTTTCCATAATTTTAGTCGTTTCTTCAACACCGATTTCTGTCACTTCGGCTAAATCTTTAAAAGGTATATTTAAAATTTCCTTACCTGTGGCTGAGTCATGGCCATAGCTTTCACCTAAACTGACTAAAGTATGAGCCAGTTTAACCGCAGGTGGTGAAGTCCTAATTTGTAAACGTTGATTAATTTGTCGCAATCGCCGTACCATTAACTGCAACATCCGATGGTGTAACTGGGGATCTTTAAACAGTATTTGAATAAAACGTTCTCTGGAAATACTGAGCAATTTGACTGGAGAAAGGGCAATTACATCTGTTGATCGGGGAGATTCATCTAAAATCGCCATTTCTCCAAAAAAATCGCCCTTACCCAAGATGGCTAAGGCAACAGAATCTTCTCCACAGGTGCGCCTGACTTTCACCCAGCCAGAAACTACAAAGTAAACTGCGTTACCCCAAGCATCTTCCATTAAAACGGCTCTTCCAACTGGGTATTCATGTTCAATGGCAACATTGAGTAGCCACTCTAGGGTTTGTGGGTTGGCTGTACTCAACAAAGGGAAAATTTCACTAAAAACCTCGGTCTGCATGAAATATCTACTAAAAATAAATTTGGGAAGGGAAAATAAAGCTAGGTATTTTTAAGTTTTAAAACCACAATCTGGCTATAGATAAAGACAGAATGCTTGTGATAATTGTAACCAGAACTGCAAAAAGAAGTAGTCTCGATTGTCATTACAACATAACAATTGTGTAGAAAATCGCAATCAGAGGTATTACTGACACACCTATGATTGAGCTTAGGTACTTCCAGAAAATAAATTATCTCCTCTGCCCCCTGCCCCCTGCCTTCTGCCTCCTTACGTACTGTAGCCTGGGGGAGTATCAAAGGGGTAACTGGTTATTTGCTGTCAGTACTTTGATTTGTTGGTCTAAATTTTCTATTAATTGGTTCAAAGCTATAATAGCGTCTGATTCTTCCGATTTCAGGGCTGGATTGAGTAACAATCTTTGATTCAACTCCTGTAATTTATGGCTGAGTTGTTGAGAAATACGGATAACATCTCGGCTGAGATTAACTACCTGTTGCTGCTGATAGAATTTTAAAGCTGCTCCCCGTAGTACTTGTAATGTAGCTTCTTCCCCATAGCTTCCTGGCATAACCCGAATCCTTAACAATACACGGGTTTGTTGATACAGGCATTCTTTTTCTACTTGTCTTGGTTCTGCGTGTCTAGTGACAGGTAAAGCCACAAAACGCTTCAATTCATTTAGTACCCCTTGAAAAATAGATAAAGGTATATCTTCTAACACTGATTGTAAAACACCGTTATCGCTCCAGATAATTCTTCCCTGATAGGGTTGTCTTTCTAAATACAGACGACCAATTCCCCCACTTAAGACTCGTCCTAGTAACTCTTCTAGTAATTTCTTGGGTGGTAAATTTGTGAGTTCTTCTATAGGGGTGAATACTTCTGGTGGGTGCAACTGCAAAACAGTCATATCGTTGAAACTGACATTTTCCACGGACTGATTACCAGGAGTAACAACACCGGGAGTTTGAGCAGAACATTGATACTGTGAGGATGGGGGTATACAATCCATCCTGGCAGGATTGTCATGGGGATGTTGTTCTAAATCAGTTGTGGTATTTGCTGGTTGTGTGAGTTCCTTTTCTGGTAAAGATGTATTTTTATAGGTGAGATAGACTGAGAGAATGCTACGGTGGGTTGCGATCGCAATTTCCTGGGTGATCATTGTGTAATTGACATAGGACACAATGCGGCTGACATAATCTAAAGCCCCGTTATCCAGTGGATGAACCATACCGAGGAGTAATTGCTGATTTTCTAATTTTAGGGGCAGTATTTGATGGTATAGACAAGCTTCAAAGGATAAGAAGCTATCAATCAGTTTAAATATCTGTTCCCGTTCTGGTTCTTGCTCCCAAAT
>JBODRP010000319.1:0-6092 GCA_050633005.1 Trichormus sp.
GACTATCTCGAGCTAAATGCGATATTGTTGTGCTTGAGTTTCAAATCAAGTGGGCGTAGTGCTGACATTATTTATTCCAGTTAAATTACTTAAGCTGGTCTTGATTAACCTGTCGATAACATATAACACCTCATACAAAACACAGCTATCGCAAACTAGTATCTTTACTTAGATTTCTCAATTCACGCCAACTTTATGAAATAGCAGTAAAGAAAATATCATGATCATGTGTTTTTTGTGGATAGTTACTACGGTATTTACAGTGTTACCCAGAAAATAATGAACCCAAATGCAAAGTATTACTATAATAAAGCTTGTTTTATCAGCTTTTTAGCTCTTTTAGAGAGTCATTTGATTTTTAGTAGCGTGTACAGATGAGTTATAACCCAGAGATAATATAACAACACTTATTTTTTAAGCTACGTAAAAACACGATATACATCAGTTGATACTTGACATTTGACAGTCTAGTGTGTTTCCAGCAAGAGAAGGTGTTTGGTGCATTACGGCTTACTAAAATGTTGCAAAGAAATTGTAGGTTGGGTTGACGCGAGGAAACCCAACACCAGCATCCATGTTAAGTTTTCGATATTTATGTTGGGTTACTCTTCGAGAAGGCTGCGCCTACGTTCCTCAACCCAACTACATCTAATACACTCATTACTCATTACTCATTACTCATTACTCAAGATGAGCGCACTGGAGAAACGGTAATAATTTTTTCATCGCGGTTGAGTTGCAGGATACTTTCCCCTTTAACGTCTCTGGGTAAAATTGGTACAGTGTCTGTAGGCATCCGCAATACTCTATCTTTATTAGTCACAAGTGCTACTTCAGAATCAGCGATCGCATTCACCATTGCCGCCAGTTTGTCTGTTTTAGTGGCGAATTTTATGGCTTGTGTACCTAAATCAGCACGGTTAGCAGGCTTTAATTGATTTAGGGGTAAGCGTTTAGCATATCCTTCTTCAGTGACTAACAATAAGTGTGTAGCTGCCGATGCACTCACACACCCAACCATGTGTTGATGTTTGAGGATGCGTAATGCTTGCAAACCCATTGCTGTACGTCCCATGATGGGTAGTTGTTCGTCATTGGCGGGAAACCGCAGCAATCTTCCACCAGAACTAGCTAAAATCAAGTTTTCCTCTGATTTAGTGAATTGTGTAAATAACAATTCATCATCATCTTTGAGTTTAATAATCGTAATGCCTCGCCGTGTCAGGTTAGTCAGTTCGTCTAAAGACAGACGCTTAATTCTTCCCTGTTTAGTCAAAAGAATTATTTGCTGAGTGTTTAAATCTGTCGGCAGGATAAAGCGACTAACCACAGGTTCTTGAGTACCTTGGGCTGTACTTGTGAGCATAGTAATGAGAGGTGTTCCCCGTGGTGAACGTCCTGTAGTGGGGGGAATATCTCCAATTTTGATTGGGTAGAGTTTACCACTACTTGTCAAGACTAATAAATCTTTGTGGGTGTCGGTTAATTCAGTTTGGATAATGAAATCATTATCCGTTAAACCATTTTCTAATTTTGACTTTTTCCCAGATAGTTGAATCCGCCGCACATAACCCCGGTGAGTAGATTCTAAAATTACTTCCTCTGGTGGTTCGACTGCTTCTGATTCTGCTGCTATTTTGGTTGCGGTTTTTTGTCCTTCTGTGGCTTTACCTTTTGGTAATTCCTCGGTAATGGCAGCCCCTAATTTAGTGCGCCGGGAATCACCGTATTTCTTTTTGAGCGATCGCAAATCTTTTTTTAAGGCCTTGAGTAATTCTTTGCGATCGCTGAGTAATTTGTCTAGTAAGGCAATTTGGCTAGTCAGTTCCTCAAACTCACGCTGTAAGTTCTGTTGTTCTAAACTTGTCAAACGACGCAAGGGCATGGCTAAAATTGCATCAGCCTGACTTTCGCTTAACTCCATTCGGCTAGCAAGGATCACTTTGGCACTACTACCATCAGCCGCTTGTCGCAAAATTTCAATGACTTCATCCACATGAGATAAAGCTTTTAGTAACCCTTCCACCGTATGCAAACGAGTTTGGGCTTTGCCTAACTCATAACTATAACGACGGTTGAGGGTATGTTCTCGAAACTCTAAAAACTCTAATAAAAGTTGCCGCAAACTCAACTGACGGGGTTGTCCATCAACTATAGCCAACAGAATTGCCCCAAAGTTAGTTTGCAAAGCAGTTTGGTGATATAAATGCTGGAGAACTTCTTGGGGACTAGTATCCCGTTTGAGTTCTATCACCACCCGCATCCCTTCCCGATCGCTTTCATCCCGAATATCAGAAATACCATGTAGGCGACCGTGATTTACTAAGTCAGCCATTTTTTCAATCCAGCCAGCCTTATTGACTTGATAGGGCAATTCCGTGACTACAATTGCTGTCCGCCGCTTGCTACCTCTACCGCCGGGAACTTCTTCAATTGTGGCGACTCCCCGCAAGACAATCCCACCTTTACCGGTGATGTAGGCCTCTCGAATCCCCGCATCACCAACGATTTCCCCGCCTGTAGGAAAGTCTGGCCCCGGAATTAACTCTAAAAGCTTTTCATCTGACAAATCCGGTTGATCAATCAGGGCAATTAAACCATCGACAATTTCCCCTAAATTATGGGGCGGAATATTTGTCGCCATACCGACAGCAATACCAGCACAGCCATTGAGCAATAGAAAGGGCAACTGTGCAGGTAAAACAGTAGGTTCTTGCTGGGAATTATCGAAGTTACCCACAAATTCTACAGTTTCTTCCCCAATTTCCGTTAGCATCCCTTCATGGCTAATCGGTGCAAGACGGGTTTCTGTGTAACGCATCGCCGCCGGCGGGTCATTATCCACGCTACCAAAGTTACCATGTCCTGCTAATAAAGGGTAACGACTAGAAAAATCCTGTACCAGTCTCACCAAGGCATCATAAACAGCCTGATCACCATGTGGGTGATATTTACCCAATACATCCCCCACCACACGAGCGCATTTTCGGTAAGGTCTATCGGGTGTTAACCCCAGTTCGTGCATAGCGTATAAAATCCGCCGATGCACTGGCTTTAAACCATCACGCACATCTGGTAATGCCCGCCCGACAATTACACTCATGGCATATTCTAGGTAAGACCGTTGCATCTCCGTGTGCAGGGCTGTTGTAATTACCTGTCCCTTTGAGAGAAGGTTTAACTGTTTTGCCATGAGTTTTTTCCCTGAGATTGAACTACACAAAAATCGGTGTTACTAAATAATGCAGCAAACAAAGCATAACGGATGGAAGGGGATTCATAACACAATCTTGATTATCACAGTATAAAAAGCCGTAGTATCATCCTTGATGGAAAGTATCTACATACACTATTACAAAAGATGTAAGTAGTTTCATCAAGTGATTATTCAGTTGCACCGAATTTAACTTACATACACTTCCCTACTCAAGATAGTTGCTATGATTGGATTTCTTTAATTGTCAATTTTGAGCGTCAGTTGTTTTGAGTCGAACTACCTAACCCACTGACTCTTTTTGACTTTTAACTTTTGACTTTTGACTTAATTCGTCCCCCTTACCTCCATACATTAAATTCTCATGAAAACTGTTTTGATTGTTGAAGATGATTTGATTAATGCTCGCGTTTTTTCTAAAATTTTGACCAAACGGGGTGGTTTAGGCGTTAAACATACTGAAAATGTCGAAGAAGTTATGAAAATTGCCCTAGCAGGAGAAGCAGACCTCATTTTAATGGATGTTTCTTTATCTAGAAGTGTTTATCAAGGTAAGTCTGTAGATGGAATTAAAATCACCCAAATGCTAAAATCTGACCCCCAAACAGCAAATTTACCTGTGATTCTAGTCACAGCCCATGCGATGGAAGGTGATCGTGAAAACTTTCTCAAACTCAGTGGTGCTGATGGTTACATTTCTAAGCCTGTGGTAGACCATCAACAGTTTGTTGATCAAATTGTGTCACTTCTCCCTTCAGACAACTAATAAAAACTTCCGACATTTTCTGAGGAATCTTCCTTCACTAATGTTTCTGGCGAACAATTCCTCACGATAGTATATATGTACTGTAAATCTACGAATTTCGCAAGTGACTGTTAACTGATTTAAGTTCCTCATCCTCCCTACCCCCTGCCTGACAGGTGTAGGTTTTTGACGGTGTGTACCAAAAACCTTGGTTTTGGGGTGTAGGGGTGTAGGGGTGTAAGGGTGTAGGGGTTAGTAAAACGATGATTCTTTCGTTAGTCTGAGAGTCATTACTCACTGCTTGGTAAAAAACCTACACTTGTGATCTGCCCCCAATCCCCAATCCCCCCTACTACCTAGGTGTACTTTCTCGCTGTTCCAAGGCGGCTTGGATGCGGGGTAACTCTAGGAATTTTTTGGTGTCAGACAGCAAGCGATCGCCCCAGAGATTTTCTTTGAGAAAATCCAAATTGGCATAGCGTTGATCGATGCGGAGAGCAGTTTCTCCCAAAGATTCACCTTGTTGGAGATCGCCTTTAGTGTACAGGGCTACAGCTAAAGCCAATAATGGTTCTGCGGCTTGCTTATCAATACTGACAGCAGTTCGCCACCGTTTAATGGCGGCATCAACGTTACCTTGTTCGTACTCAATTAAACCAATGTTGTTAATAGATGGCCAGAATTTTGGATCTTGAGCAACAGATTTGTTATATTCAGCGATCGCATCTGTTAAGCGTCCCACCATATAGTAGGCGTTACCTAAATCAAACAACCCCTCTGGATCTTTGGGTTTTAATTTCAAACCTGCTTGGTAATTTTCTATTGCGGCTAGATATTTTTTTTGTTGAAAATTAGCTGAACCCAAAGCAAACAAAACGTCCGCATTTTGAGGATTCAGGGATTTAGCCTGATTTAAAGATGCGATCGCTGCATCATAGTTTTTGCTTTGCAGTTGCAAGCCACCCAACAAAAACCACACCTTGTCATTCTTAGGGGCTAACTGACTAGCTAGTCTAGCCCGTGGCAAAGCCAACTCAAATTGCTGAAACTGGCCTAGTTGCGCCGCTTCTTGTGCTAAAGCTAACCCCTGCTTCTCTAATTTGGCAGTATCTAACTGTAAAGCATGAGGTATCAAAGCCTGAGCTTGAGCAGTTTTAGGCATACTCCACAAACCACAGACTACTAAAAGAGAAATTAACCGAAAGTATTTAGGCACAATACCGCCTCTTAAATCACATATCAAATAATCTTTCAGCTAGCTTAAACGATATCCGCTTGAGGTGAAAGGCAATTTCATGAGTTGTCAAAAACAAGGCTTGGGGGTGTAGGGGTGTAGGGGTGTGGGGGTGTAGGGGTATAAGGGTATAGGGGTGTAGGGGTATAAGGGTGTAGGGGTGGTTGAAAGTCTCATGATTTCCTGGGCTTGAGAGTTTTCATTGAATTATTTGCAGCAAAAACCTCGACTTAAAAGGTGTGGGGAGTGTGGGGAGTCTGGAGGGTGATTTTTTGGAAACTTAGCTAGAAATCCCACACAAAATTTCGTTCACCCACAAGGAGGTGAAATTAGTGATACACCAAATCATGACTTTTTGCATACGTCAATTAGTAAATATACGTTACTTTCTTCACTTATAAAATTATGGATACTGAGTCGATAATTACTGCCATAGCCGGATATTTTCCCTATACAGACACTAATTCACTATAATTTTTCAATTTTGAATTGGTATCACACCCAACATCTAGCAACCACAGTACACACAAGGAGACAGTTTCATGTTGAAACAAAACCGTGCAACTATGCTATTGGCTGCTGCTTTAATATTTGCTCCTATGGTAATGGCTACACCTGCCCAAGCACAAAGCCGATATCGTGATAGAGATGTCTACCAAACAAGACATAGAGAATCTTATCAAAGAGTAGTTAGACTTCGTAATGGTGACTATCGCCTGCCTAATGGACGTGTAGTTTCATCGAGAAGAATAGTCAGACTGCGTAATCCAGGTTATTGGAGACTACCTAACGGTGATATTATTCTTCCTACTCAAGAAATCGTTCCTGCCAGAAGGTTAGTTAGACAAAGCAACGGTTTCATTAGATTGCCCAATGGAATATTAATCAGACTGTAAAAA
>JBODRP010000320.1:0-6046 GCA_050633005.1 Trichormus sp.
AATAAAAAAGCAGGAAGCATTGTTATATTTCAGCTTCCTGCATTAAAAAAATTTGTTGTATAAGTTACAAATTTAGCAACTAGAATTGACTTTTCTCTGCTCTCAAGAGACAGAGCGTCAGAACTAGAGGTTCTGCTACCATGACAAAAATTAAACGATTACTCTATTTATTCTTACTTTTACTGGTAGTCCTAGGAATAGAGTTGATTTATGGAAAACAAAACCAGTACAGTAGAGAAATTGATCTCAGTTTCCTCCACCATAAGGAAACTTGATAGGGAGCATTGAACTTGAAAATTGGAGGGGGCCAGCACACCAACTTTCTTTGCTCAAACTTCCTCAGAAGCAGAACTACTAGTAGTAATAGTTAATTTGTCATGTTTACTTTTAACCACTGATTAGTTTAGCAACAGTAATCAGTTAGGTATCTCTCATAGTCAGTTAATCACTGATTTGATCCTTGAGAATCAGTTTGCCAGCTAATTCCCTAATTTAAGTCCTAATATTTAATGTATAAGATTTCATGCTTGAATATTTGCCATTTTGGCATAATTTAGTCATATATTCAGGAATTGATGACATTTCAGGTAATATATGCAATTTTTGTAGTTAACATTTTAACAATGAACAGTAAGAGATGATTTATAAAGTAAAGCTTAAATTGTAGGGTGCGTTAAAGTAACGCGTAACGCACCGTGTGATTATGGTGCGTTACGGCAATTCATACTTTCGCTCATACTCAAATCCTCACACTGCCGTAACACACCCTACTTAATATTTACTTTATAAATAGGCTCTAAATACCAGGTTTGTAGTAAGGACTTTAGTTCTCTCATAAGGACTAAAGTTCTTACTACAAACTAGATGCTAGTCTAATTATTCATGAGATTTAGTTCAGTAGCTCTCAGAGATTCCGCATTAAATTCTATAGGTTGTGGTTCGTAAATTTTTTGAGCAAACCAGGAATCTATACTACCACCACGAATTTCTGTTTTTTGCTTACCTACTACCTCAAAGTAAGCTAGGTCTTTGATTTTACTTAAACAACTAGAAGATGTATGAGCCTCAGAGGATTTGTTGCTGATTGTACCATTGCTTTGAGGTGATTGTTGCTTTCTACTAGCTTCAGAGTTTTCTTTGAGTAACCGATTATAAGTACGATAGGGAATGTAATGTAAAGGATTATAACCAGCAATCCGTAGCATTAAAACACAAGCCCAAGAATATTTTCCAGCAAGAATTGCTTCGACTACTTTGTCAAATTGCTGAGGATTAACTGCTTTGTTAAGGTTACTCATACTTGTCATCTGTTGATTCATAGTAGTTGTGGTGTGGAAAAATACTAGTTCGGTTGTGTGGTGGTTGATGGTGTAATTAAAATTCACCAACGGAATGCAAATGCTGAGTTAGAAAATATTGCCGTAAAACATCACCTAATCTGTGATGTAAAGGCAAGATATTTGGCATGATTCTGCTTAACCATGTGTTGATAAATACCTTTAAAAATAAGAGTAAATATTTATAGAACATTGACGATAAATATACTCTCTGTTTAGCAAAGAATAACTGAGTATTAGATATAGCATTTACTATTTGTTGGCATATCTTTACCCAATTTATTGGTAATTGACAGTGGCGATCGCTACCATTAATTCCTACCATTTTCAGGAATAAATCATAATCGTGTTCAATATCACCTAGCTTCATCTTTTAACTGCTCCTTGTCATTGATTGTGACTGGCAGACAAAAGTCTCAATTTAGTTATCGGTAGATACAGTTTTTTGTAACTGATTCAAATTTACACTTTTTTACCCTGACATATTTATTGTACGATATTTATTTCTAGAGGAAATATAAAATATCAGTAGTATTCAGTGTTTTTTAGTATGGAACAGGAAAATTATTTTTCTCTACAAACTTCATCAAGGGTACTATTCGTATTTATACTATTTTTTTTCATGGATGTCACCTAATTATCTGGGAGTTTAATCATTAAATTTACGGAATATTTTCAATGTTGATTTTTTTGCTGTATTGTTTTTCATATTAATTGTTTTTAACTAGGTGATGAGGGGTGTAACCCCTCGCCTAATGTGCATTTGAGACTTTAAACCCACTAAGAAAATTTACCACTAAATAGGGTGATAGGCAATAATAAAAAATCATAATTTCTACTGAATAAAAGCTAACTAAATATTTTCTTGGGTGAGGGGTGAAACCCTGTTTACATCTTTTCTAGGATATGTAGGTATAGATTTGACTATCAAGTCTCATGCCTGAAGATGACAGTAATTATATATCTGGAGAGATGAGAAATTCCCTGTATTCAAGACTGCTAAACGTCCAATATATAACGATTGGTTAAAAATCTGGCTTTCTGCTAGGAGAATACTTGATAAACCTTGTTAATTGGTACTGAGTTTGACTGTGTGTCGGCTCATGCCCATGCCCACAGCCATCAAAGAAGAGTCCGATTATGTTGGTATATATTGAGTGAAGATTTATCTATGACAACAAAAATAAAATAAAAATAAAGTTTAATTGTTTTAGAGCATTAATATGGTTATGTGTTTGTATCTTGTCTTAAAAAATTTTCGCAAATATATTAAGTGTTACTTCACTGATTGAATTAGGACTTACACAACTCGCATATTTTTTATGTAGTTTGTAGGATGTGTGACGCTGCAAGAGTATTTGAACATAGTCATGAGACTTAGCGTCACTTATATCTTGCACCATTCTCAGCCCTAAAAAACCGGGTTTCTGAACGAAAGATTAAGGTTTTAAGCTGAGGGATTTGCAAGAAACCCGGTTTTTAACCGAGGTGCAAGAGAGTGGTTGATTTGTCTCTACTTCATAGCTAACTGCTGATAAATACCTGCAATTTGTATCAGTTGTTGGTGTGTACCTTGTGCAACAATCATGCCTCTGTCTAAGACGAGGATGTAGTCAGCATGGCGTACAGTGGAAACATGGCCAGAGATGATAAAGGTAGTGCGTTGTTGAGTGATGAGAGCTAAGTTGTGTTGCCAGTCTGTATCTGTTTCGGTGTTTGAGGTGATAGTCACTTCATCAAAAATTAAAATCTTGGGGTTTCTAATTAAAGCACGGGCGATCGCAATTTTTTCTCTCTGCCCCCCGGAAAGTCCCAAACCCCTCTCTCCTACTTGGGTGTCATAACCAAGGGGTAAGGTTTGAATAAACTCATGGGCATTAGCCAACTTGGCAGCCATGACCGCCTGTTCTCGGCTAAACTCTGGATCATGTAGGGTGATGTTATCTAAAATAGTGCCTGAAAATAAAAACAACTCTTGTGATACAAGTCCCAACTGACTCCGCAAGGATTGGGAAGACATGGCAGCGATATCATGGCCATCAATAAAAATTCTGCCAGTGGTGGGAGTGTACAAACCGGCTAGCAAATGGGCTAAAGTGCTTTTACCTGAGCCGCTATGACCAATAATGCCAATAATTTGCCCAGGTTGCACCCCAAAGGCAATATTTTGCAAAATTTTGCGCTCTTGGTGGGTATGATAACAAAACGAAACATTTTCTAAGCGCACCTCACCCCGAATGGGAGGCATAACTAATAGGGTAGGTTGTGAATTTTGTTCTTTCCCAGCCGTAAAGACATCATTAAGTCGTTCCACCGCAATTAGCACTTGTTGAAACTCATCCCATAATCCCACTAAAGCTAAAACGGGGTTAGTGATATTACTGATGAGTAGATTAAAGGCGACAAATTGACCTAGAGTAATGTGTTTACCAATAACCAAAGTTACCCCAAACCAAAGAATCAGGGTGCTACTGATGTGGTTAATTAAGCTACGGGTAAGCTGCAAGCGATTAGCTAACTTCTGTCCTCGCAACCGCGCTTTTAACATTTTCAGGAAGCGTTCTTCCCAATACTTTTGTAATCCCCGTTCGGCTGTGGCAGTTTTGATGGTAGTAATACCACTAATCATGTCTACAATTGCTGTCTGTTGTCCGGCAGATTCTTGCCAAACTTCCCTTGATGCTTGCTTAATATAGGGACTGACACCTAAAGTTAAAAATGCGATCGCTAAAATCCAACTCAATATCAACAGTGTCATCTGCCAATTGTAGGACAACATCAGCCCCAAGTAAGTCAACACCATCAAACCATCTATACTTGCACCAATTGCCCGACGAGTTATAAATTGCTGGATTTGATGATTTTCCTGCACCCGGCTGACAATATCTTCCACTGAACGGGAGGCAAAAAACTGCAATGGTAATTGCAAGGTATAGTGAATAAAACTACCAATTAAGTTGATATCAATCCGGCTAGCTAAATAATCTAGTAAGTATTGGTGCTGTAAGGCTAAGATGTTCCGCCAGATACCCAAACACAGGTAGCCCACAGCAAATATATTTAAGGTATCTAAATTCTTACTTGGGATCAATTGATCAATGACGACTTGAGTCAACAGGGGTGCAGCTAGGCCAAATACCTGTACTAATAAAGAAGCAAGGATAATTTGCTTGAGTAATTGGCGGTAATGCCACAATACTTGACCATAACGACCGAGAGAGACTTTTTCACTTTTGAGAGCGTAAAAAGTATCTGTAGGATTTAGTAATAGTGCGTAGCCAGTCCAATTAGTGATAAATTGGGCGCGTTTTAGCCATCGTCTTCCTAAAGCTGGGTCAGAAATTAAAATGCGATCGCTTTTAACTTGCCAAACTACAATATAGTGAATCCCTTGCCAGTGGGCAATCCAAGGGTTAGTTTGCCACTCTAATTTATTCAAACTTGCACGCACCGGTAGCACATCATAACCCAAGGTTTGGGCGGCGGTGGCTAAACCCTCTAAAGTTGCACCTAATCTATCTACCTGTGCTAAATTCCGCAAAGTAGGAAAAGTCAACCGCTTACCCCAGTATTGGCTAATCATTGCCAAACAAGCTACCCCGCAATCAGATAAACTTTGTTGCTGAATAAACGGATAAGAAAACCACAACCTGCGTTGTACATCTCCTTGGGGAAAGTTAATGGCTTCCGTATCGGTGGCGGGTATGTCTGCGGGAGGATCAGGGCTATGGGAATCATCGGCTGAGACATTAGTTAATGGCGGTAAGACGATTTGAGTTTTACTCTCACTCGCTTTAACTTCTGGTTTTGTCTGATTTGTCCCAGTCCCTACTCCTACATTGACTATAGCTTTGGCTGCATCCCAGTTTTCTATAGATAGGTGGTAAACTAATAAATCCGTGTGTGCTTTGCCATCGGGGGGTGTTAGTTCAGGATACCCCCAACTGTCTCCCATTGCTGGTGGTAAACTGCCTACAGATATAGACTCAACTTGGCCACTCGCTAGCCAAAACCTCCCACTTTCTGGGGGAGTTGCTGTTAATAACGATGCCCCTGCGGGGATATGCTTGGTAGTTAATAATGGTGCTAGTTCTCGCAATTTTGCACTGCTGAGAGAATGCAACTGAGTGTAACTTTTAAAGAAAATCAGTGCTTGTCGTTCACTGGTAAGTTTTTGTAAGTAATTTTCTAGCTGGGGTAGACGTTCTAACCATTGTTCTAGTTCGGTGACAGAGATTTGGGCTACACTCCCAGGACTAGCAGCGATCGCTCGATATGATAAATTGTGATGACAAAATAAATCATCTGCTCCAAAAATCTGCCCATCTAGTAATAGTTGAGTGGAAACTTCTCTTCCTAACTTTTGATTCAACCCCAAAAGCCTGACTCGACCTTGACAAACTAAAGAAACAAGATTATTACTATCTAAACCATAACTCCCTAACTCATCACCTAGTTGAAATTCACGCATCACCCAACCTTGGCTAAACTCTGAAACCAGATTCGTGTCCCCTGCAACTAACCTCAGCAGTTTGAGGATAGGCGCGGTTGGAGTGGAAGATGGCTGATTATTAGCATATTGATTCAGCCCTCCCTGAACTCTTAAAGACGAAGAGGGATTCATGGTTTATTTCAGATTTGGGTGTAAACTCTTGGTGTGATGAAGCTAAAATTTGCCGTTGCTAAAAAGTAATCTTCTTATTAAGAAT
>JBODRP010000321.1:0-5971 GCA_050633005.1 Trichormus sp.
CTGTAATGCGGCACTCAAACGCCAACCAGGTATAAGAATTTTTGGCACAGATTTTCCCACCCCAGATGGCACGGCTATTAGAGATTATCTTCACGTTGAAGATTTAGCCTCAGCCCATTTAGACGCTTTACGTTACCTAGAAGCAGGTCATGAGAGCCAAATTCTCAATTGCGGCTATGGACAAGGGTATAGTGTCCGCCAAGTCGTCGAACGTGTCAAAGCCATTTCTGGGGTAGATTTCCCAGTTATCGAAACAGTCCGCCGCCCTGGAGATCCAGCTTGTGTCATCACTTGCGCCGACAAAATCCGTCAAGTGCTGGGATGGCAACCCCAATATAATGACTTGGATGTGATTGTCCAGACTACCCTAGCCTGGGAAATGAGTCGTAAAGGTACGGTACTCAGTTCAATAGTTCAACCTCCAGTCAGAGTAGGGGTTAGGGGTGTAGGGGTGTAGGGGTGTAGGGGAGGCAGGGGGCAGGGGGCAGGGGGCATGGGAGACAAGGGAGACAAGGGAAAGAATTTTAGATTTTAGATTTTGGATTTTAGATTGAAATTCAATCCAAAATTGAAAATCCAAAATCCAAAATTGAATTGCCCAATGGCCAATGCCCTTCACCTAGAGGACATATTTCAATTACTATGTGTATTGTTATCCTCCTCTATGGGCTGCATCAGGCTAGCCTGCGATCGCCATGCCTAAATCTAAAAAAAGCTCTAATTCTATTAATTTAAACGATTCACAATATTATATTAACCGAGAGTTAAGCTGGTTACAATTCAACAACCGAGTATTAAATGAAGCTTGCGATCCGCGCACGCCATTGTTAGAAAGATTGAAGTTTTTGGCAATTTTTAGTTCTAACTTGGATGAATTTTTCATGGTGCGGGTTGCAGCTCTGAAGCAACAGGTAGAAGCTAAGGTAAGTAAGTTAACTCCTGATGGACGCACACCACAACAACAGCTAGATGATATTCGCTTACACCTCATACCCGAAGTTACCAAAGAACATCAACAGTTTGAACAAGTCGTCCGTCCTTTGTTAGCGAGTCACGGTGTTCATATCCTCGATTACATTAACCTGACTGAAAAACAGCGTAGTTATTTAGATAATTATTTTGAAGACCAAATTTTTCCAGTTCTGACTCCCTTAGCAGTTGACCCCAGTCACCCCTTCCCCTATATTTCTAATCTCAGCTTGAATTTGGCTGTTTTGGTGAAAAACCCAGATACAGATGAGGAATTTTTTGCTAGAGTCAAAGTCCCCAGTGTTTTACCCCGGTTTCTGCCCCTACCGCCAGAGTTGGGCATGAAGTTGGAAAATGGCAAACCAGCTAACTGGACTGGTGTACCCTTAGAACAGGCGATCGCGCATAATTTAGAATCTCTGTTTCCAGGGATGAATATCCAGGAATATCATCCTTTCCGCATTACCCGTGATGCTGATTTGACTTTAGAAGAAGATGAAGCAGATGATTTATTATTAGCGATCGAACAAGAACTCCGCAAACGCCGCATTGGTGGTAATCCTGTCCGCATCGAAATTCAATCCCAAACCCCTGCACCAATACGCACTCGCTTATTACAAGATTTAGAACTCACAGAAAATGATGTCTATGAAGCTGAAGGTCTTTTAGGACTGCGGGATTTAATGTATTTTATGGCCTTGCCCTTGCCAGAACTCAAAGATCCACCACGTCAGTCTGTTGTACCCATGCGTCTGCAACGGTTACGAGAACCAAGTCTAGACCCCGATGTCTTGGAGTTAGACGAGGGTAAAGATTTCTTTTCTGTAATTAGAGAAAAAGATTTATTTGTCCACCATCCCTACCAATCTTTTTCCTCTACAGTAGTACGCTTTATCACTCATGCCGCCCACGACCCCAATGTGCTGGCAATTAAGATGACTTTGTACCGCACTTCTGGAGACTCGCCCATTGTAAATGCCTTAATTGCCGCCGCAGAAAATGGCAAACAGGTATCAGTGTTGGTGGAATTGAAAGCCCGCTTTGATGAGGAAAATAATATTTACTGGGCAAGGCGATTAGAAAGGGTCGGGGTACACGTTGTTTATGGTTTGGTTGGTTTAAAAACCCATTGTAAAACTGTCATGGTAGTGCGGCGAGAAAAAGACCGGATGCGCCGCTATGTGCATATTGGCACTGGCAACTATAATCCCAAAACCGCACGTCTATATACAGATTTAGGCTTGTTTAGTTGTCGGGAAGAATTGGGTGCTGATATTACAGATTTATTTAATTTCTTGACAGGATATTCTCGCCAGAAATCCTATCGAGAATTGTTAGTTGCCCCTGTGAATATGCGCGATCGCTTTTTAGAATTAATTCGGCGTGAAATCACTAATGCCCAAAGTGGCTGCAACGGTCGCATTGTGGCTAAAATGAACTCCCTTGTTGACCCCCAAATCATCACTACTTTATATGAAGCTTCTCGCGCTGGGGTACAAATTGACTTGATTATCCGAGGTATTTGTTGTTTACGTCCAGGACTGCCTGAGTTAAGTGAAAATATTCGTGTGATGAGCATTATCGGACGGTTCTTAGAACACTCTCGCATTTATTACTTCTACAACAATGGTCAAGAAGAAATTTACATTGGCAGTGCTGATTGGATGAGCCGTAACTTAGACCGACGGGTGGAAGTGATTACGCCGATTCGAGATCAAGATATTGCCAAAGATTTGCAAGAAATTTTGGGCATTATGCTAGCAGATAATCGCCAAGCTTGGGATTTACAAGGTGATGGAACTTATCTGCAACGCCGTCCTGGGGATGAATGTCCCGAATCTAACTCTCAAATCACACTCATGAATATGGCTTTACGCTCAACTGGTATAACAGCAAATTTAATTGATGCTAAAAAAAGTTCTTCACTCACAGATAATTAAATCAAGTACCTGCTTTATCAAAACTTCAATTTTTTGAGCAGAAGCTTTATAAATTTCTCTACTTATGTACCAACTATTCACCCATAAGATAGAGTAATTCTTAGTAGTTGTTCCCATAAACTAGAGGGATTATCGTATTTATTTTTTCCCTGGAATGTTAATGTTCTCCTGTGAGTCTTCTACCTTACGCGTTTTAGTGGTTGACGATCACGAACTGACTCGTTTAACCCTAAAATTAGCTTTCGCAGGTCAGGAAAATATTCAAGTTGTGGGTTTAGCCAGTAACGGTCAAGAAGCTATAGAAATGGTTAAAGATTATCATCCCGATGTGATTGTTCTGGATTTACAGATGCCAATCATGGATGGTTGGAGTGCTTCTTTCCATATTAAAGCCATTTCTCCAAACACTCAGATATTGGCTTATTCTTCTGTAGAAGACACAGCTTTGCCTGACAAAAATACAATGCCTAACTTTGATGAAGTCTGCAAGAAAGATGTACCTACTAGTGAACTAGTTGCTTTAGTCAAACAACTAGGAAAAAGTGCAGGAAATAATTCTATTTCTCAGTAGAAAAAGACTGGTGGTACTGTGTCAGTCTAATTTGACAGACTCTAATTAGGGTGGCTAGAGACTAGCAAAATTTGTCAGAAACACACTAAGGTGAAAATCTCTACTCCCCACACCCTACTCATTGTGTTTCTAGACAGATGAAAAGAGGCAATAAGGGATTTCCAGATCAAAAATATTCAAGATGTAGGGTACGTCAGTTCCAGATGAACTAACTATAACAATAACTTCTGCATCCTGACGCACCCTACCAACCCGTCTGTTGCTTCAAGTGTGTTCCCTGTTAAAGATTTTTGTTAACAGATTTTTACCCTGCCTCCTTGGCTACACGTCATAGGATATTTCTTAATTATTGTCTGCTTGTGGAATAGTACGTCTAAATTCTTCCATCAATTCGTCTAGCTCTTCCAAGGCTTGATTTACGTCAACTCTCAAAATTCCCAGGTTTGGTTGCTCTAAAAGGCTCAGTAGGTACTCACGTTTACTGGCAGCGATCGCAATCCGCTCTTTGAGTGTCTGTAAATCCATTGTTTTTGTATCCTGATTTATGATCTCTAAATTTAAACTTAACTCAAAAAAGCCAGCCTGTAACTGATCACAGATCAAATCTAGTCATATAACTAGCGATCGCACCCAGTAATTTGTGACCCTATTTGATGATAATAAAACTAGATGTGTTAAGAATTTATACTATTCTGAGATCATGTTAGGTCAAATTTCTCTGGGAACTCTTGGTTTAAGTATCGGTAGCATATTGACTATTGTCGGGTTTGTTGCTTATGCTGCGGATAACGCCACACTTAATTTAGTAGGTTTTTTTTACGGCTTTCCACTGTTGCTAGGAGGATTAGCACTCAAAGCTAATGAACTCAAGCCTATTCCTTTTAGCCAACCAACATCACCCTCGGTTTTATTATTGCGACAGCAGCAAGCAACTGTTACCCAAAATAAAATCCGTAAAGATATCACTCGCTATTGCTATGGACAAGATGCCCATTTAGATGGCGCACTGGCTTATCTTGGTTTAAGCCCTGATGATGACACAAGGCCTGTAGTTACAGGGTTACGAGAAACAGAAATTAATGGTGCTTATGCCTTGATTTTAGAATTTGATTCACCGTCATTACAAATCAGTGATTGGCTGGAAAAACAAGAAAAAATGACCAAATATTTTGGGCCAAAAATAAAAATAGAAATTACATTGGTAAATGAAAATCAAATTGAGTTAGCTTTGATTACCGATAGTCAATAGTAATTAGCTATGGCGGATGGGGGATAAAAAATGTAGAATTTAGACAATATTTTTCTTTTTCTACCCCCTCATCTCATACCGTTTCTTGATGTAGCTTGCCTGGCGTAGCCATAGATGCACTTTATTCTGTACTGTAGAGACGTTGCATGCAACGTCTCTACATCATTTATTTGGCGCAACTTCCTAGAGAATTGGTATCAGGCATACTATTTTTTTGCTAAAAGCTTACTTTTCTAAACGTACCGCATACCATTGCAAATATTTACCAATTCCCACATCCAGTTCGCAACTTGTATCAATTAGATGTTGGGCTTGTTCTGCGGGAGAATCAAATTGTTGTAATTCAAGTGGTAAGTCTTGAAAATCGATTTTTTGTAACTCACTTTTGAGCTTTTCTAGTAATTCTGGTGTGGTGAGAAATTGTTCTGGTTGATTTGTTTCTAGAACAACGAAATTATCCTGTTGATACATTAATGGATCAGGCATAAGTTAAATTAATCAAGTTATTTAATAATTGTAAATAATTAATTTGATGTGTGATTTTTAATTCATTGTTTGTCTCTTACTAGAATTATAAACATTGAAAAACACTATTTACATTAATCTTCATGTTAGACATTTTGTTGCTATTCTTCATGATTGACACACCTAATGTTGAATTATCACATTATATAGGACTCATATTTGATTTCTGAACAAAACCTCAGTATACGTAACATTGTTTTCTTCCCAACCCCCAACCCTACCCTCACGAGTTGTTCATGAATCAAATCGGATTCCTATAGTTAAGAGGATGTCAAAAGCGAAAGATATCTTCATGATTAGCTATTGTTTTTTCTAATACAATGACATAATTACCATTTACTTAAGTCCTGTTGTAAAACAATCTACTCACTCACTTTGTATCAAGTATATATTAATTATAGCTTATAAGTAAAAATATTGAGATTACCACCAAGCTACTAACAATAATTAAGTATTGTTAATAGCTTGATATTAGCATGGCGTAATTTATGTAATTACCCCAAGTCAATAACTAAAATCTAGTTTATTAAAGAAACTGAATCAATTGCAGCCAATCAATGAATCTCACAGTAATTCCGAACTGTTCTAGTCAGAGTTTAAGAGAAATAAATTATTGATCTAGTATCTAAAATGACTACATTGTTAAAGATATAGGGCTAGTATTTGAAGTTTTGCCTAGCATCGCAATTAAATGCTATCAAGCGGGAAATATAAAAG
>JBODRP010000322.1:0-5970 GCA_050633005.1 Trichormus sp.
ATACCGCCGAATCTCTTGATTTATCTAGTCTTTTCGTTTCTTCAGCAAGCCCTAATTAGGGACTTGGAGCAGTATCAGTAGATGGTAATGCTGAATAAGCTTTGATGCGGCTGACTCTGCTTCTGTGAATGCGATCGCTTTTTCTAACACCCCCAGCCATTTCATATTCTCGGCTGTTATTACCATATTTAAACGCGACTCCAATTAACATTTTTTCGCAGAGTTCGCCTAAAGTTTTTTCTAATTCTTTAATCTCAGTTTTGGATGAAGTAATTACCGCTATAGCAGTATTGTAAGCGTCAATTTTATCACGCAATTTATCTATTAGTTGAGTCATATTTTTTAAATTACGACTTTCCCCAAAATCCATATTTGGATCAATTGCTTTGAGTCCAGAGGATCTTAATTCAGCTTTCTCTAGAATTGGAGAGTTGCTTTTTTTTCGAGGCATAAAATAAACACCTATTTGCTGTTTATTAATCTAGCTTGACTTATAGCAGTTAAATTTTGGTTCAGTAAAATTCGCAAATTTTAATATTTTATTAAACAAGTTTATTGATAGAGGTTTAGTGTTAATACTTAAAAAATTCGCGTTGGTGACAAAACTGAATTGTGTGGTGACAAAATCAATTGCGTTGGTGACGAAACTGAATTGTGTGGTGACAAAATCAATTGCGTTGGTGACAAAACTGAATTGGGTGGTGACAAAATCAATTGCGTTGGTGACAAAACTGAATTGTGTCTGGCTTTTCACGGGATCTGGAAAACCCCTCTCCAAGCCTCTCCCCTACCAATGTAGAGAAGTTTCATGAAACGTCTCTACAAATTCCCCCTTCCCTACTAGGGAAGGGGGTTAGGGGGTTAGGTTTCAAGTTAACTTTTCCACATAACGTGAAAAGTCAGGCTTCTATTGATAAGCATCCATCGGTAAACAAGAACAAACGAAGTTTCTATCCCCAAAAGCTGCGTCAATTCTACCTACACTCGGCCAGAATTTATGTTCTCTTGTCCACGGTGCAGGATAGGCGGCTTGTTCACGAGTATAGCCATGAGTCCATTCGCCAGCAATGAGACTTGCGGCGGTGTGGGGTGCGTTTTTCAAGAGGTTATCTTCTGTATCCATCTTACCTGACTCAATTTCGGCAATTTCTTGGCGAATGGCTATCAAGGCATCACAAAAACGGTCTAATTCTTCCTTAGATTCGCTTTCTGTGGGTTCAACCATGATTGTCCCCGCCACAGGCCAAGAAACAGTCGGGGCGTGGAAACCATAGTCCATGAGGCGTTTTGCGATGTCATCAATTTCGATGTTGGCGGATTTTTTGAGCGATCGCAAATCTAAAATACACTCATGGGCAACTAGACCATTTTGCCCTTTATACAATACGGGATAGTAGTTTTCTAATCTCTTGGCGATGTAATTGGCATTGAGAATTGCGGCTTTGGTGGCTTCTGTCAATCCATCAGCCCCCATCATCACAATATACATCCAAGAAATCACCAAAATACTAGCACTTCCCCAAGGAGCAGCTGACACAGCACCGAATTGGGCATGGGGCATGGGTTTGTTCTCAGCCCCTAATACTGGATGCCCTGGTAAGAATGGTACAAGATGGGCTGCAACGCCTATTGGCCCCATACCGGGGCCACCACCACCATGAGGAATACAGAAGGTTTTGTGTAGGTTCAAGTGACATACGTCTGCACCAATATCTCCGGGGCGACAAATACCCACTTGGGCGTTCATGTTTGCGCCATCCATGTAGACTTGTCCACCGTGACTATGCACAATAGCACAGATTTCTTGAATTGCTTCCTCAAATACGCCATGAGTTGAGGGATAAGTCACCATTAACGCTGCTAATTCATGACTGTGTTTTGCTGCTTTGGCTTTTAAGTCAGCCACATCAATATTACCGTCAGCATCACAGGCGACAGCTACCACTTTCATCCCACACATTACCGCACTGGCGGGGTTTGTACCGTGGGCAGAGGAGGGAATTAAACAAACGTTGCGGTGTGTTTCTCCCCTGCTGGCGTGGTATTCCCGAATTACTAAAAGCCCGGCGTATTCTCCTTGTGAACCTGCGTTGGGTTGTAGTGAAACTCCTGCAAATCCGGTGATTTCTCCTAACCACGCCTCTAATTGTTGGAAGAGAATTTGATAACCTTCGGTTTGTGATGCTGGTGCAAAGGGATGTATCTTCCCGAACTCTGCCCATGTCACTGGTATCATTTCGGCGGTGGCGTTTAACTTCATCGTGCAAGAACCCAAGGGAATCATTGATGTAGTTAGAGATAAATCCTTGGTTTCTAACTTGTGCAGATAACGCAGTAATTCAGTTTCGGAATGATAACGGTTGAATACGGGATGTGTTAAGTAGCCACTAGTACGGGGTAAGGGAATGTGGGAGGAAGTTGTGATTTCTGCGGTGGTGAAGGGTAAGTCATCAGTCAAGGCGAAAATCTGCCAGAGTTCAATGACATCTTCTAAGGTAGTGGTTTCATCTAAAGAAATGCCAACAGCAGTATCATTGAAAACCCGCAAATTCACATTTCTGGCTTGACAACCTGCGAGAATTGCTGCTAATTCTTGTGTTCCTAACTCTACCCTCAGAGTATCAAAGAAATTTTCTGAACTAATCTTGTAACCGAGACGTTTTAATCCTGCTGCCAAAGTCGCGGTTAACTGGTGGATATTCTCAGCAATATTTTTCAGTCCATTACTTCCATGATAAACAGCGTACATACTCGCCATCACTGCCAATAATACCTGTGCCGTACAAATATTACTAGTAGCTTTTTCCCGACGGATGTGTTGTTCACGAGTTTGCAATGCTAGACGCAAAGCTGTTTTACCGTGGATATCTTTAGACACACCGACAATACGCCCTGGAACTTGCCGTTTGTATTCTTCCTTGGTAGCAAAGTATGCCGCATGAGGGCCACCAAAACCCAAGGGAATACCGAAACGTTGGGTACTACCAACAGCGATATCTGCCCCAAATTCACCGGGAGGGGTGAGTAAAGTTAAACTGAGGGGATCTGCTGCTACCGTTACCAATGCACCCTGAGCATGGGCTTTTTCTATAAAAGCGCGGTAGTCGTAGATAGTACCATCACTGGCAGGATATTGCAGAACTGCGCCGAAAATCGATTGGGTAAAGTCAAAGCTCTGATGATCACCGATAATAATTTCAATGCCTAAAGGTTTTGCCCGTGTTTGTAACACATCAATAGTTTGGGGATGACATTCACGGGAAACAAAGTAGGCAGTGGCTTTATTTTTACACACGCCGTAACTCATAGTCATAGCTTCGGCGGCGGCTGTACCTTCATCTAATAATGAGGCGTTGGCAATTTCCAAACCTGTTAAGTCAATAATCATGGTTTGGAAATTGAGCAAGGCTTCTAGTCGTCCTTGGGCAATTTCTGGTTGGTAAGGGGTGTAAGCCGTATACCACCCCGGATTTTCTAGAATATTGCGTTGAATTACCGGGGGGGTAATACAGTCGTAATATCCCATCCCAATGTAGGAGCGAAATACCTGATTTTTCTCGGCAATTTGTTTTAATTTTGCTAAGGCGGCGTACTCAGTTTGTGCTGCTGGTAACTGTAGCGGTTGATTCAGCCTGATTGCGTTTGGTACGGTTTTATCAATCAAATCGTCTAGGCTAGATAGCCCCAAGACATCAAGCATGGGCTGGATATCTTGATCACTTACGCCTATATGTCTGTGTATAAAATTGTCTTTCTTGCCTAGTGATTGAGCTTGGCGATCACCTTCGGTGGGGCGTAGCCCATCGCTAGACTGAGAAATAGAGGCAAACAATACCACAAACTTAACACTCCAGATGTAACTAATTATTAATATTCTGCAATAAATACTCTTGACAAGCTGCCGTAATTTGTAAATTTTTTAACAGAATTATAAATATTTCTCATTCAAGCAGAGATAACGCCACAGGTGACAGGTGACAGGTGACATTGAAACCCAGTCCCCAGTCCCCAGCCCCCCGTTAACTATTCCCCTTCTACCGCCGCGCGATACTCATTAGCCGTCAATGTATCTTCTAGTTCATCAGCATCATTAACACGGAGTTTTAATAACCATCCTTCACCATAGGGGTCTACTGAAATTGCTTCAGGATCATCAATTACAGCCTCATTACGTTCTATTACTGTGCCGGTAATGGGGGCATATAAGGTTTCAACTGCTTTGACTGATTCAATCGTACCAAACTCATCACCTTTAGCAGTCAGATCACCAATCTCTGGTAGTTCGACAAAGACCACTTCACCCAATTCATTGACAGCAAATTCAGTAATACCGATAGTGGCAATTTCACCATCTAGCCGCACGTATTCATGGCTATCCAAATATCTTAAATCTTCAGGGTATTCAAACGACGACATTTCTGTTCCTCTAAAATATCAAAAAAAATCGCTCTCACAGTAATTCAAATCATATGTAGGAATTGACTATACTGTAAGCTTGAGTATCTTACAACACATGATAAAAAGTCGAAAGTCAAACAATTGTAGATTTTAGTTCAGTCCTGATTTAAGAACTAAAGTTCTCATTACAAACCTTTAATTATTTCCTCTGTTCTACTAAAATCTAAAATTCCGTGGTTCAACCATCAATTGTCAACAATTATTTATGTTTCGATTTATAAAAAGGACGTTTGACTACGGTAGCTGGATATGCTTTACCGCGAATTTCTACAGCTATTTCCTGTCCCACCTTCGAGAATTGGGTGGGAACATAAGCTAGAGCTACAGGATAACCAAGTGTCGGGGATAAAGTTCCGCTAGTGACTTCCCCTACTACTTTATCGTCTGCCATCACTGGGTAGCCGTGACGGGCAATGTTTCGCCCTGGGGTTTGTAAACCTACAAGTCGGCGTTGCACACCAGCAGTTTTCTGTTGTTGTAAAACCTCCCGACCAATAAAATCGCCTTTAGTATCGAGGTGAACTAACCAACCTAAACCAGCTTCTAGGGGTGTGGTGGTGTCATCGATATCTTGTCCATAAAGTGCCATTGCAGCTTCTAAACGTAGGGTGTCCCTCGCGCCTAGTCCACAGGGAACAACACCAGCTGCATACAGACCCCGCCACAATTCTACACCGACATCTGGGTCTAGTAAAACTTCAAAACCATCTTCCCCAGTGTAACCAGTGCGGGCTATAAAGGCAGGTCTACCTAAGATGGTGGTTTGGGTATGACCAAAGGCTTTGATCGGTTGTAAGTCTTGTGTGACAAAGGGTTGTAGATAATTGATGGCTTTTGGACCTTGCACAGCAATTAAAACTTTATCTGGTGAAAGGTCTTGAAAATTGACGATATTTTGGTCAAGGTGCTGTAATAACCATGCTTTGTCTTTGGCAGTGGTGGCTGCATTGACGATGATGAATACCTGTTGTATCCCAGTGGAATCTTCCCCTTGGTAATAAACAATGATGTCGTCAATGATTCCGCCTTGGGGATTTAATAATACAGTGTATTGGGCTTGTCCTGGTTGCAAGCGACTCAAATCTGAAGGTACTAAACCCTGGAGTTGCGAAATCAGGTTTTTACCTTGGAGGGTAAATTTCCCCATGTGAGAAATATCAAACATCCCGGCTGCATTTCGCACCGCTTCATGTTCGCGGGTGATACCGCTATATTGTACGGGCATTTCCCAACCCCCAAAGCTGGTAAAGCGAGCTTGGAGTTCTACACCCTGTTGATATAAGGGGGTTCTTGCTAAGGTTTCGGCAGTGTTTTGTTGATTAGCCACAGGTAGTTTTACTTATGCGATCGCACTTCAATAATATATTCTATGGGCATTGGGCATTGGGCTAATCAATTCAAAATAAATACAGCACTTTTGAAGTAAGTGAGGTACACCAGGAGTAATAAGTAGTGAGTAATAAGTAATAAGTAAATTTCTTACTCATTACTCATTACTCATTACTCATTACT
>JBODRP010000323.1:0-5970 GCA_050633005.1 Trichormus sp.
TTCTTCTTCACTTTGGAATATTGTGACGGTGGTACTGTTGAGGATTTGATGAAACAAAAAGGCGGGAAATTACCGATTGATGAAGCCATATCAATTATTATGCAGGTTTTGGACGGATTGT
The DNA here is from genome assembly GCA_050633005.1 of Trichormus sp. GTDB lineage: Bacteria > Cyanobacteriota > Cyanobacteriia > Cyanobacteriales > Nostocaceae > Trichormus. The sequence goes on from JBODRP010000323.1 coordinate 122, forward strand.
CATATGCTCACCAAGCGGAAATTCCCTATGTACAACTGGTTGACGGGAGTTTTAGTCAAGGATGCGGTTTAGTACACCGCGATTTGAAGCCTAGTAATCTTTTTATTACTCATATTAATGGCGATCGCACTATTAAAATCGCTGACTATGGTTTAGCCAAAGCATTTGACCAAGCAGGTTTAAGCGGTCAAACTATGAGCGGAACTCAGGCAGGCACACCTGTTTTTATGCCTCGTCAACAGGTGATTAATTTCAAATATGCCAGGCCAGAAGTAGATATTTGGGCGACAGCTGCTTGTTTATACTTTATGCTAACTGGTGCTTTTCCCCGTAACTTCCGTGGAGATCCATTTTTAGCAGTGTTAAAAACTAGTGCCGTACCAATTCAACAACGCGATTCTGCTATTCCACAACAATTAGCAGAAGTTATTGACTTGGCACTAGTTGATAATCCAGAAATATATTTCCAAGATGCAGCTAGTTTTCAGCAGGCTTTATTAAGCGTGTTGTAACTGATTGTTTATGCGCTAGCGCAGGCTACGCCAACAGAAATCAAATACAGCACTTTTGAAGTAAGTGAGGTACACCATGAGTATTAAGTAATGAGTAATGAGTAATGAGTAATGAGTAAGAAATTTACTTTAGGACTTATGCCACCGGCATATTTTTTGATGTAGGATGTGTGACGCTGCGAAAGTATGTGAACGTAGTCATGAAACTTATAGCGTCACGCATCAACGATCAATTGTGACACTTGCGTAAGTCCTGTAATTATTACTCACTGGCTTGAACAAGGGGTGTAGGGGTGTAAGGGTGTAGGGGTGTAAGGGAAAGACTTTTTCATGTGTTCTGGTGTACGCAGTTCATGACGGCTACTTATTACTCATTACTTTTTTCAATCAGTTGCTGTACCTCATAAACATCGAATCTGCTGTATGATTCCTATACCAGTGGTCTTTGTAACTGCGATCGCAATTCCTGTTCTTGATCAATGACAATGCCAGGATATTCTCTATTAACTACTATTTGTGCTGTTGGTGATTGGATATCTTGCCACATTACCCAACGGCTACCTTGAGGCAGAGTAGAAATACTGATAGGGTTTTGTGTGAGCCAAATTAACGGCTGATAAAAATCTAGGTCGTTGGCATCTTCATGATATCTGGTTGCGGCGAGAGTTTCTAAAACCGAGCGATCGCCTCTCACTAATCCGGTGGCGGCTGTCCATAGTTGCACATCTAACTGCTGGTGCTGTGCGTAAAAGTACAATGAAGATGCGGTAATTACTGCTTGTTCAAAGTTTTCTGCTGTCCAACTAGCAGCACTATCTAAAGCAATAATGATTTCTTCTCCACTTGTCACCATTTCTAACTCCCGCACCCGCAATTCACCGTAACGCGCACTAGTCCGCCAGTGAATGAGACGGGTGGGATCGCCCACGCGATAGGGACGGAGCGATCGCACTAACCCTGATGTTGATGTCTGCAAAGGTCTACCACGATACTCACTGCGGTTACTTTCTGCTTGTCCAATTTCATCTACAAGGGGGCAAGTAGTCAAGGGTAAGACGGTAGGATAAACAATGGCTGTAGCTGCACAGTGATGCTGGCGACGACACCAAAACAATCCTAAAGGCGCGCCTGTAGCTAATTCAATATTGTGCCAACGATAAACACCCCGGCTTTGGGTAGGTAAACTATACAGCCAACGGTAACTTTGTTGGCTAGGGATAGATTCAATTCCCTCTTCTATTGGTTTTCCTAAAACAAAAGGTAGTATATCTGCAACTTGCAATAAACTGACAGATTGCTTAGTTTGATTGTGGATTTCTAATTCTAAGATTAAATCATCTCCGGCGGATACAGGTTGAATCGGCCCACGAGTCACAGATAAACCAATGAGCGATCGCGGGGGTAAAAATCCTGCTATCACTAATAAAGCAAAACTCACGCCGCTAATCGCATACAGCCAGCCAGCCATTGTATTAATTGCTGCACCAAAAAAACAAACAGTAATTCCCGCTAGTACCCAACCGGTGTATGCAGGGGAGCTAGCATGGATTTCTAACCAGTTAGTGATGGATTTCATGATTTTCATGTTTCTTTTTTAACCCATGACTAATGGAAATTCACACTATTTGATTTGAGGAGGCAGGGGGCAGGGGGCAGGGGTGCAGGGTGCAGGGGTGCAGGGGGCAGGGGGAGCAGGGGGGGCAGGGGGAGCAGGGGGGCAGGGGGAGAAAAATACAATGCCCAATGCCCAATGCCCAATGCCCACAATTTTTGAAGTTTGAATTTTTAACGCTTATTTTCGGGTGTAACGATGCTTGACTCCAATGGGGAAGTATTCCCGATCACCCATTGGTGTTAATATTACTTCGGGCGTTTGATATTCTTTAGGCACATAGTTAGCAAACTCACTATTCAACCGTAATAGTTGGGTAAGGATTGAGTTTGCTACTGCTTGCCGTTTGTCTTCGCTAGCTTCAACATCTGGTGCTAACTCGACAACTACAGATAAAAATCTATTTTTGTCAGTATCTTCTTTTACCTGTAAGACAAATTTACCTGTAACCCATTGTTGAATCACAGGTTGTTCTAATCCGACTGTGACATTTTCTGGATAGATATTTGCACCAAAATAAGACACCGTAAAATTAGATCGTCCAAAAACATACACAAAGGGCAATTGATAAATCCCCCTTGTAGAGACGGGATTTATTCCGTCTTCATCCTTCAAACTAGATAAATATTCCACTGGATTGAATCCCCAATCTGCTAAAAACTGGAGCATGGCATCATAACTAATAATGCCGCCAGTATCTAAAATGTTGTACCGAATCAGAGGAATACCATTATTTCCTGAAAATAATAATTGCCCGTTTTGCACTTCAAAAAAGCGGCTAACTGGGTCATACTGCACGAGTGTAGGTAAACGAGATTCCCCAAACAAAGCCTTAGCGGCTGGGGGATTTTCTGCCAGAAAACGACGAATACAAATACTCAAAGGAGTTTCATTCCCCAGTACTCCTGCATCGGCTGTACCGTAAAGGGAAGCAGAATCATAGCAAGGATTTTGAGAACCTACCCGTTTACCTACCAAACTCCGCCATTCTTCGCTGAATACTTCACCCGCCATCACCAATTTAATTTGATAGCGTTGCCAATCGATATTACGAGCTAAACCTGTATCAATGACATCTTTCAGAAATGGTGGATATCCCAATAAAACCACCTGTTGAAAATTTCCTCCTAGTTCCTGCACCACCCGCAAGATTTCCTCTTTATTGTTACCGGGAGTAATCACAGTGATAGGATAACCTTTGCTAGCAAGATAACGACAGCAATTAGTCGTAAACATTCCACCTACCCAAGTTCCCAGGGTAAAACAAATGATTGCTAGAGTGCGCTGAGTATCGGCGGCGAAACTATCGTGAAAAATTTGCTCGAAGCGTGTAACAATTTGTAGCTCATCAGTAAAAAATCGAGGCCAGAAAGTAGGCTTGCCTGTAGAACCCGAAGAAGCCGCAATCATATCACAACCTTCTAGCCGTCCATTGCGGCATAAATCAGCCAGAGGATAACGCGAGATATAATTTTCTTTAGCGATCGCTGGAATTTTCTCAAAATCCTCCCAAGTTTTAATCTGATCTGCCTCAATTCCCCTCTCTGCCAAAAATGCCTGATAAGCCGGTACATTACCAGCTACATCATGAAACAAATCCAAAACAGTTGATGCACCAGAAGTATGAATATGCTCCTGTAATAAATCCTCTAGAGGGGTAGACACAAAATCTTCCCATGCTGTGATTACTTGCTGTTCTCGTAATATGCGATTCATAATTAGTCAATAATAATGGGCATTGGGCATTGGGCATTGGGCATGGGGCAGAAAAATTCAAAATTCAAAATTCAAAATTCAAAATTGAAGAGTTTTACTCCCCCTGCTCCCCTGCTCCCCCTGCTCCCCCTGCTCCCTCTGCTCCCCTGCTCCCCTGCTCCCCTACCCTCTGCCCAATGCCTCTTCTTCAAAGAATATTCGTAAATTGCAGCATATCAATTGTATTAATTTAAAAAAACCCTTATCTATACCTTCAGCACCATGCAAGTCTATTGCAGTAAAAAACACGCTAATAGTAGCACTAATCATTTTTGCATTCATTGCGGTGAACCGTTGTCTATTGCGGTTGGGCAAGTTATAGACAATCGTTATCGGCTAATTCGTCAAATTGGACAGGGTGGTTTTGGGCGTACTTATTTGGCTGAAGATCAAAAGAAATCTCATCAAAAGTGTGTTTTGAAGGAGTTTGCACCCCAAGTTACGGAAAAACAGGATTTACAAAAGGCTAAGGAGTTGTTTGAGCGAGAGGCAAATGTCCTCAAAAAACTTCACCACTCCCAAATTCCCATGTTTCACACTTCACTACAAGTTAAAATCGGGAGTCAGGATTTTTTCTTTTTGGTACAAGATTACATAGAAGGTGATAATTTTGACCAATTACTAGAACAACGTCAAAGTCAAGGCAAAACTTTTACAGAAGCAGAAATTATCACTTTACTACAGCAGATTTTACCAGTTTTATCCTATATTCACTCTTTAGATGTAGTTCACCGCGATATTTCTCCTGATAATTTGATTTGGCGACGTTCTGATAATTTACCTGTTTTGATTGACTTTGGTGGTGTGAAGCAATTACCAGCTTCTCAGGGTTTTTGGTTTACTAAGTTGGGTGTCAATCATACATTGTTAGGTAAAAAAGGCTACGCGCCAGAAGAACAGTTACGGCAAGGGAAGGTATATTTCAATAGTGATTTATATTCTTTAGCGGTGACAGCGTTAGTATTACTCACAGGGAAAGAACCGCAAAAACTTTACGACAGTTATCAAGGAATTTGGCGTTGGGGTAGGGAAATTAATGTCAGTTTTCAGTTAGAAGCTGTGTTAAAAAAGATGCTGGCGTATAAACCAAGCGATCGCTATCAAAGTGCTAATCAAGCCCTGAAAGATTTAACTTCAACTAGTGTGACTCAACCCCCAGTGACTCATCTAACGAAGATTAAGACAATGGTAGTTGCCCCAGGACGTAAAGCGGGGGCAATTGTGAGTAAATTCCATAACAAAACCCAAGCAGTAGCTCAAAAATTACCTCTCCCTGGTTGGCTACGTCCTTTTGCTGTCAGCTTCGGCAGCACGGCGGTAATTGTATTGATCGGTGCAGGGAGTTTTGCTCTAGTAAATTCCCTTATTCGTGGCGTATCTTCTATTACGCCTCCCCAAATCTCCTTACCCCAAGTACCCAACCCCCTGGGGCAACCAGTGGCTAACAATAAAAAAGTTAGTCTCACGGAAGTTTTAAGCCGTCGTCAACAGTTAGAAGTTCCCGAACCCTTCTTAATTCAGACAGTAGATAACTTATTCCATGCCCAAAAACCAGAGTTAAATGGACGTAGCTTAACTTCTCAACCAGAAGATGCAGCTTTGCGGGATGAATGGGCAGCCATTGCCGGAGATTTCTTGAATAAAATAGAACAGGCTAATCTGAGTACACCAGTGCGTCGTAAACTGGGAAGCTACACACAAAGAGATTATCAAACCTGGAGAAGACAAGCACGCTCTGGGCAACTGGGAAATTACACAGCCAGTGATCTTAATAGAGATACCAATCAAAAATTTACCCAGTTGTTTCCTAACCAAGACCGTGCCAGACTTAATCAACAAACTTTAGGTCAAGTTTGGTATGCGATCGCAGATGAACAAGTGAGAACTAAAGGGGGGAGAGGTGATAGGTGAGATTTTAAATGAGTAATGAGTAATGAGTAATGAGTAATGAGTAATGAGTAATGAGTAAT
>JBODRP010000324.1:0-5956 GCA_050633005.1 Trichormus sp.
CGGTTTTATAGGTATTGCTCTGTCCGCGATCGCAAAACTTTTCGGTCTACTGACTGTGTTGAGTGCTGTGGTGTCCTATCCTGGAGATGGGTAGTTGTGTTGTGGGTGAGACTGTGTTTATCAGCGTTGTGATACCAACTTATAATCGTCAGCCGATTCTAGAAAAATGCTTGCGGGCTTTAGAGATGCAGCAATTAAGCGCATCTAGTGTTGTAGGTGGTTATGAAGTTGTCTTAGTAGATGATGGTTCTACTGATGGTACATTAGATTGGTTAACAGCAAATAAAGAAGAGTTTCCCCATGTGCGTTGGTTTGAACAAGACCATGCAGGCCCGGCGGCGGCGCGGAATTTGGGCGTAGAGAAGGCACAAGGAGACATTATTATCTTTATAGATAGTGATTTAGTCGTGTTAGAAAATTTCCTGCAAGCTCATGCAGATGCTTTGGTGCAGAGTAAAGAAAAATTAGGCAGCGATCGCTTTTTTACTTACGGTGCAGTAATTAATACTTGTAATTTCGACAACCCCACCGCCGAACCCTACAAAATCACAGATTTCTCTGCCGCATTTTTCGCTACGGGTAATGTTTCTATCCCTAAACACTGGCTAGAAAAAGCTGGGTTGTTTGACACAGGTTTTCAACTTTACGGCTGGGAAGATTTAGAACTGGGTGTCAGACTTAAAAAGCTCGGTTTAAAACTAATTAAATGTCCGGCGGCCGTGGGGTATCATTGGCATCCCCCATTTAATTTAGAACAAATTCCCAATTTAATCGAGAAAGAAATTCAACGGGGACGCATGGGGGTTTTATTCTATCAAAAGCATCCCACCTGGGAAGTTAAAATGATGATTCAAATGACATGGATTCATCGTTTACTGTGGGGAATACTCTCACTCAATGGGGCATTAAATGAACGGACAATGACCCCGTTGTTGCAATGGTTGATTAATTTAGGTAAGCCACAGCTAGCCTTAGAAATCGCCCGTATTTTCCTCAACTGGTATAACGTCAAGGGTGTATATGAGGCTTATGCTCAAATGAAAAGCGTTTAGGAAAAATCTTGCACCTGGGTTAAAAACCGGGTTTCGGGTGAACGAAATTTTATGTGGGATTTCTAGCTACGTATCCAAAAAATTACCCTCCACACTCCCCACACCTCCCACACTCCCCACACCTTTTTTCGCTCACCCCCGGGTTTCTTGCAAATCCCTCAGCTTAGAAACCTTAATCTTTCGTTCAGAAACCCGGTTTTTTAGGGCTTGTTTGGTTCTTGACGGCTACTTTAAAGACTATGGATTTCTACTACACTGATGCAATTGTCACTATAGCAACACAGGATATTGATACATTAGTTAATTTCTACTCTGATTTATTGGATAAACAACCAATAAATTTTATTCCTAGAGTATATGCTGAATTTGAGCTTATTGGTTTGAAATTGGGTATTTTCCAACCAAAAGAAAACCATAATGCAGAATTTCAAACCTCAGCTAATAGTAAAATTAGTCTGTGTTTAGAGGTCAATAACTTAGAAGCAGCGATCGCTCACTTAACTAATATAGGTTATCCACCACCAGGAGAAATTGCGATCGCCTCCCACGGTAGAGAAATTTACGCTTATGATCCTGATGGTAATCGTCTGATTTTGCATCAAAGATATAATTAATAATTTGTAATTTGTAATTGAGATGGGTATAACAGATAACTATAAATTAAATTTGATCCAGTGGTATCCGGGTCATATTGCTAAGGCGGAAAAGAATCTTAAAGAACACCTATCACGGGTAGATGTGGTCTTTGAGGTACGAGACGCGAGGATTCCTTTGGCGACACACCACCCACAAATCGATGAATGGGTGGGAAATAAAGCGCGAGTTTTGGTATTGAATCGTTTAGATATGATACCGCCCCAATTGCGATCGCTGTGGGTCAATTATTTTAAAAATCGTGGACAAGAACCCTATTTTACCAATGCTCAACACGGCCAAGGTGTAAGCGGAGTAGCCAAAGCCGCTCAAGCTGCCGGCGTACAACTTAATCAAAGAAGACGGGAAAGGGGAATGTTACCTCGTCCCGTTCGAGCTGTGGTAATTGGTTTTCCTAACGTTGGTAAGTCAGCCTTAATCAATCGTTTATTAGGTAAGCGAGTCGTCGAAAGCGCGGCTCGTCCTGGGGTGACGCGTCAACTACGTTGGGTGCGAATTTCTGATCAATTAGAATTATTAGATGCACCTGGAGTCATCCCCCTTAAATTAGGTAATCAAGAAGCAGCCGTCAAATTAGCAATTTGCGATGATATTGGTCAAGCTGCTTACGATAATCAACTAGTAGCCGCAGCCTTTGTAGATTTACTCAATTCTTTAGAAGAGCAAGCGGGTGAGTTATTACCAAAATCACCCTTATACTCACGTTACGAACTCGACCCCATACCCCACACAGGAGAAGCATACTTACACGCTTTAGCTGAACATCGTCATCAAGGTGATGTAGAACGCACTGCTAGGCAACTATTAACAGACTATCGCAAGGGTTTACTGGGAACGCTGCCTTTAGAATTACCACCTAATTTTTGACACTAGCCTAGGGGGCAGGGGGCAGGGGGCAGGGAGAGACAAGGGAGACAAGGGAGACAAAATCAAGAATTAGCAGATAAATGCTTGATGTAGATGCAAATTAGATTATGCTTTTCTAATATTATTCATCCATTTATTTTTGAATGAAAATCTATATTTTTTTCTTGTACAAATATTATAAATAAAATCTCAATAAATAAGATTTTTGTTGACTAAAAAAATATCCAAAATTTAGGGTGCGTCAGTATAAATAATTTCTTGGTATAGTTAGGTTTTCTCAAACTGACGCACTCTACCAAACCATCAAACTGGGATAATTTATTTTCTGGTGTTCCCTCCGTCTTTCTGTGGTCACTTGCAGGAAAGCCAAAAGCAAGAAAGCACCCTTGTAATCGAAATAATCCTGAAATTAATAAATTAGCGTGTAAAATTTAATACAAACAGTTGTCGATCGCCATGAACAATGCCATAAAGAAATGGTAAAGGGTGGATAAATATCCTACGAACCAGATATGTTTGCGCTCCCAGTCCCCAAATAGACACATTACATACATGACTGAACTGACTTTACGTTTAAAACAGGGAGACACTGAAACAACTGTCATTGTGAATCAAAATGTATTCACAATAGGTCGGTTGCCAGAATGTAACTTATATCTGCCTTTTGGGGGAGTTTCCCGCAAGCACGCACAACTAGTCAAAATGCCTGATGGTACGTGGATAGTTGAGGATTTGGGGAGTAAAAACGGTACACAGGTGAATCAAACCGTCGTTACCCAACCTCAAAAGTTACATCATGGTGATGTAATTTGGGTAGGTAATATCAATTTGGTGGTATTTTTTCATATTCCTCCTCCCCCACCGCCATTACCTAAACCAATAACTTTTGTCAATAGTTATGAGCAGAAAACGATTTTTCGTAACGTTAAACAACTACAACAGCAGTGGATAGAAGCTAATATTAATGATGGTGATCTTGGGGACAAAAATAAAACTATTGCTCGTCTGAAAGACTTAGTAGATATAGCAAAAAATTTGTGTGCTGCTGCATCTATACAAGAAATTTTCTCCCAAGTGCAACAAGTAGTGTTTCGTTATCTTAGTAGTATTGACCGCTTGGCATTATTAATTGATGTCAATGGTGGTGGAAATTTAGAGTTAGTTAATGCGGCAAGTAGAGATGAAACTCACCAGAAATATCTTTTAGCAGATGCTAGTTGGATTAGCCGCAGTATCTGTCAAAAAGTGTTTGAAGAGAAAGTATTAATTCAAACTGCTGATACTCAAAAAGATGAAAGGTTTTCTGGGGAACATAGTATTTTACTTAAAGGTATTCGCAGTGCGATGGCTGTACCCTTGTGGGATGAAAATAAAGTAGTAGGTGTGCTGTATGCTGATGCTCATTTATCTTCTTATCATTGGGAAGAAGATGGTGAAGAAGAACTCAGCTTTTTTTCGGCTTTAGCTAATCTTGTAGCATCAAGTGTACAACGTTGGTTACTGGCAGAGAAACTCAAAACAGAAGAAGTCATTCGTCATCGCTTAGAACGTTATCACTCGCCTGCCGTAGTCCAACACTTAATTGCTGTAGGTGGTTTACCAGATGGACGGTTAAGGCCAGCAGAAAGTGAAATTAGTATTTTGTTTGCAGATTTAGTTGGGTTTACTGCTATTTCTGAGAGATTAACACCAACTGCGATCGCACAATTATTAAATAATTTATTTGAAGAAATGTTACAAGAAGTGTTTGCTTGTGGAGGCACTTTAGACAAATATATTGGTGATTGTATCATGGCATTTTTTGGCGCACCCGAACCCCAACCAGACCACGCCGACCGCGCCACCGCCACCGCTAAAGGTATGCTAACACGTCTAGAACATCTCAATGCCAATGGTTTCTGGTATGAACCCTTACAATTACGCATTGCAATTAACAGTGGCAAAGCCGTAGTCGGAGATGTCGGCAGCTCTCAACGTGTAGAGTACACAGCATTAGGTGCTACTATTAACCTCGCCGCTAGAATGGAAGCAGTTTGTCCTCCCAGCGAATGTGTGATTAGCGAAGCCACATATAAATTACTGTCCCAGCCGGAAGACTTCCAACAAATGGGAGATTATCGTTTTAAAGGTATTGATAGATTAGTCAGAGTTTATCAAACAAAATTACAAAATTTGACGACAATTATTCATCATTAATCATCAGAAAATGGGCATTGGGCATATCAATTCAAAATTCAAAATTCAAAATTCAGAATTTTTGGGCATTGGGCATTGGGGACGTAAATTACACCGCAAAAAAACAATTACGAATTACGTTAGCGTAGCGGGACGTTCGCGTTAGCGTCTCGGAGAGAAGTCCATTACGAATTACGAATTAATTTAATGTTGATGTACTTTTTCTAATAACCACATCGAAGCCACAGTCCCGATAAAGTGAGCCGTAATACCATTAATGTTTGCTACCATGACAAACACATCTAAAGCTCGGATAATTTTATTAGGATCAGTAATAGCTACCCCTGGGGGTTGAGAGATAGATTTTGCTATTAACACTCCCAAAGTTGCACCAGCACCCAAAATACTTAATAGTATTCCTACTAAACCAGCAATTATTCCTAATTGAATAATTCTAGTTGTCTCTGCCTTACTAGGATGTAAACTGGGATTAGGATTATCTAAACGCTTACCGATGCGAGTGTAACGGAAATCCCAATACACAGTAAATAATAATGCTAAAAGTCCGCAGATAGCCCAAAATATCCCAATACCGAGTCCAGCATTTGGTTGAGCAGTAAAGTCACGACCAGTAGAAGCAAATAATAGCACTAATCCAGAAACTACAACCAATGTCAGCTGTACCCAAAAAGTAATCCAGCCAGTGATACGAATATTTTTAGCAATTCCATGTAGGGAACTATGTACTAGCGATCGCGTTTCTGTTTCAGCTTGCATATTAACTCATTACCTGATACCCCAACCACTAGGATATTTTTACTTTTGAAGCTTTACCCCCACCTGTGGGCATAATTTTTAATCAAGTAATTGGCAATTTCTCACTTAGGATTGATGAAAAATTGCTCTCAACATCGGCATAATTTTTAACACGATAATTCAAATTACTAAAATTAAAACGTATGCTGTTGTGCATCGAAGAAAGCACATCTTCTTGTGTTGGCAGTGAACAACCTGGATGAATGAGTGTGCAATTTCCAGGCTTAATAGCTGATTGGTAGTGATGATCCTCTGCGATCGCAAGGAAGAAGGGTAATGATAGAATCTTGGATGGTGATTGGGGGTGTGGCGTTTGTAGTCGCCTTGGGAAGTAATTTTACTACATCAAGCGATCGTCAGTGGTTCAGACGGTTCAAAAGACCTAAATGGCT
>JBODRP010000325.1:0-5951 GCA_050633005.1 Trichormus sp.
TACTTATTACTCATTACTCATTACTCATTACTCATTACTCATTACTCATTACTTAAAGACAAAAGGAGGATTTTTGTGTCACGGATCACAGTCACATATGTTCTACAGCATTACAATTAGGATAAAAATCCTGGTTTGTTATCTGAAACCACAGATAAACGCCGATGAGTTATCTGTTAAAGTCTGTGGTTTCATTTTATTTACAACTTTCTTTGGGATGCTTTTTCTATTTGTTGAGTAAAGTATCCTTGACGGTGTTGTAATTGCTTTGCTAATTCTAAGCCGTCTTGAAAAGCTATGAGTGCTTGGGGATAATCTTTAATTTCTAAATATATTTGCCCAATTTGGTCATACGCTTGCATCATGCCATAATAATTAGCGGCTCTGGCTTCGGTTTCTAAGAGAATTTTGCTAGTTTCTAAAGCTTCATTAATTTGTCCTTGAGAACGATATAAAGGAATTAATTTCTGCAAGGCTTCAGCCGCACGCGCATATTGTTGCAATTCCCAAGCTTTGAGATAAGCTGCTTGGTAGTTTTTAAAGGCTTCTGGTAGCAAAGCCGGATTTTGTTGAGCGAGGATTTCGTAATTGCGGGCGATCGCTATTTGCAATGTTGGCAATTGTGTCTGATTATCATCTTGGGAGTAAATTGCTTGTAGTTTACTCAAAACATCAATAGATTTTTGTGGCTGCTTGGCTTGTTGATAGATATAAGCTAGCTGTTGCAGGTATGTTACTACATCCTGGCGTTCCCCTTTGGCGGTGGCTAAATTGAATAAATCCTCGTAGTTGCTGGCGGCTTGGGGATAATTAAACCAACTCAGATTTAGTTCCCCCAGAATTTTAAGGGTATCAATTTCCCCAGAGGTATCTTTTTGTTGTCGCACCTCTGCCAAAATTTGGTTATATAATTCTATGGCAGGTTTAGGCGATCGCACTTTTTGATAAGCTGTACCTAATGCCCCTAATAGCTCTAAATCTACACTGGCTTGATTTTTGGATTTTGTACGTTGTACCTGTCTTTGAATTGTTTGTAAGCGTTGTGTAATGTAAAATAATTGTTGGCGATCGCTTTGATTCCAAGCAATCTCACCCACTCTCGAAAGTGCTTCTACCTCAGCTACAGTACCCAAATACCGCCGCAAGCGCAATTCCCGATTCCAAATTTCAAAAGCTGCTTCTTTGTCCCCAGCTTGCAACTGTACCGCCGCCTCTTGATTTAAGTTATCTAATGCCCCCTGAAGTTTAAGTTTTTCTGTGAAACTTAAAGGCTGTTTGTTCCGTAAATTTGGTAAAAGTGGATCTGGTATAGTAATTTCTAGAGGATTAGGGGGAAATTTATCCGCCCGTTCAGCATTAGAACGCTGCGCCAGCGTCAAATCACTGCTAAATTGCCATAGTATAGCGGCTGTAATAATTACACTTAAAGGTTTTAGCATAACTATTTTAGAATTATATGGGCATGGGGAATTGGGCATCTAGTTCTAACAACTTTAACAGCAAATTAGTTTGACGCATAAACCCTTGATAATTATCCCCAATCCCCAATGCCCAATAACCTTATAAAATACTGGCAGACATTTTTCAGGAACTAATCCATCATCTGTAATGACTCATTCTACAGACATTGCCTCATTAGCGCGTTCGATGGCTGGTGATTTTAGCAATCAAGCACAGGCTTTTGAAAATCCACCTTTTTATGCTCATATCCGCGTGTGTATGCGTCCCCTGCCTTGGGACATCTTATCAGGGGTAGCATTATTTTTAGAGCAGGCTTATGACTTCATGCTGAGTCAGCCTTATCGCCTGCGGGTTTTAAAGTTATATGTTGTAGGCGATCGCATCCGCTTAGAAAACTATACTGTCAAATCAGAAGAAAATTTCTATGGTGCATCCCGCGACTTACAACGTCTCCAACATCTCAAAACTGAACACTTAGAAAAAATGCCAGGCTGTGACATGATTGTTGAGTGGACTGGCAATACTTTCAAAGGTAAAGTCGAACCCGGTAAAGCCTGTATTGTCGTTCGCAAAGACAAAAAAAGCTATTTAGACAACGAATTTGAAATTAACGACGAAATATTTTTTAGTCTTGATAGAGGGCGAGATTTAGAAACCGACGAACTGCTTTGGGGTTCTGTTGCAGGGCCATTTCAATTCGCGCGTTGTCAAAGTTTCGCTGATGAAGTTGTCATCAGTTCCTGATTAAGTAATGAGTAATGAGTAATGAGTAATGAGTAATAAGTAATGAGTAATGAGTAATGAGTAATAAGTAGTGGGATTTACTTATTATACCAATTTTGCATTTTGGATTTTGGATACTTCTCTACGAGAGGCTCCGCCAACGACAAGCCCAGTACAAGTTTTGTATTTTGGATTAAAAGCCTAGATTCTTACGCTATTCCAGAATCTCGAAACAATACTATCTATCCCAGTTCTGTATTACTTATTACTTCTTACTTATTACTTCTTACTTATTACTTCTTACTTATTACTTACACCCCACACCCTGTTGCTGACTTAAGTGAATAGGGATAAGGCACTCGCTCCACCCTAGTTTCCCACCTACCATCAGGGTAGAGTTTTAATAATCGAAAACCGGGGAAGTCTTGATTAATGACAAAAGTCGGACTTTCTGAATGGAATTGATAACAGGTTGAGGGAGTACCCAGGTATTCAACATGATGATGCTGGTGTTGAAATTCTTGGTGAATATGACCAAATAAGACTAACTTAACTTGGGGATAACGATCTAGAACAGTAAATAAATCTTCTGGGTTTTTGAGACTACTAGCATCTAACCAAGCAGAGTTAACCATAAAAGGAGGATGATGCAACGCTATTAAAGTGGGGTTGTTACCTAGAATTTGTAACTCAGATTCCAGCCAGTCTAGAGTTGCAGTTGACAGATACCCATGCCAATTATCAGGTACAGAGGAATCTAGCAAGATAAAATTCCAGCCACCCCGTTGAAAAGACTTGCGTCGGGAGAACATCCCTAGATTTAAAATTTTATCCATTGCGATCGCACAGTCATGATTTCCTGGTAGCCAATAAGTTGGTATCTTGAGTATATTCAGATGATATTGTAGATTTTCATAAGATTGCACCGTACCATCATCCGACAAATCTCCAGTTAGTAGCAGTAAATCAAGTTCATCTCTGAGTTCTTGCAACCTTTCTATCACTGCTTGCAAAGATTCCGTCGTCTGTATCCCTTGCAACTGCCGATTTTCTACTCCTAACAAATGTATATCCGTTACTTGCGCCACAGATATTGGAGAGGCTTGATTTATCTTTACACTTAGGGACTTGTGCGTATTAATATTTGGTTCTCCTTCTCCGAAAATAATATTCTTGGAGGCAGTAATAAAATTAACTTGCTAGTAAAGATATCATTACCAGCATCAATAACATCATTTACATTGTATTTCCATACATATCAAGTAAAATGTTGTTGAGATTGTTTAAGCAATTTTACGCAATCTATAGCAAGATTAGCGTATTAAAAATAATTTTCAGAAACTATGGTACTTTTTCATCTATCCTAAGATAGAAAATTTGATTATTTTGTATTTTAAGGCACTCATCTACAGAAATGTAAATGTTAGTGTTACTTAAGTGAACCTCAGTTTGTCACTCATTGGCAAAACTTCAAGACAAAAACTAAAAATTTTTCCCTCCAGGGATGTTAATTTAGAGCCGCATCTGCTAATATAGTTAATCGTGAGTACGGCGACATAGCCAAGTGGTAAGGCAGAGGTCTGCAAAACCTTTATCCCCCGGTTCAAATCCGGGTGTCGCCTTAAGGCTTCCAGCCTTTTAAGAGTACCAAGTGAATATCAAAAAGCAAGTTTTGATAGCCAAACGGATAGCCAAATGGTAACTTGGGGTCATCATATGGACTGCTAACTTATCCCTATCACTACCTTGGTATGGTATCAGATACCTTTAGACCCTCTAGGTTAACCCTTAGAGGGTTTGTTGGTTTCTAGGGTAGGTGTAGAAGGTAGCCACACTTACTGAAATCTACTAATAATGGGTTAACCCTGTAATAGGTAAGGCATCTAATACTTGCCATTACTACTGCGGTATGATATGATGGTATTAATAGAGACAGAGAAAAGATACCCTTATGGCTACTAGTTTTCATGCTTTTAACTTAAGACTTCCTGAAGACCTAGACAGCCAAATAAAAGCCCAGGCACAACAGCTAGGTATCAGTAAACACCAGTTCATCATAGATGCCATCATCAAGCAACTAGGGGAACAACCGGAAGCTACAGTAAACCCCACAGTTACCCTAGAGGAGCTACAGGCACAAGTAGAGAAGCTTCAAAAGCAGTTCAAGATACTGGCTGAACACTGCGGCAATCCTTTAGGTACTTGGTAAATGAGCCATAGATATTTATCTATGATAACCATATTATATTTCAATGAATATCAAACCCTTCTATCATCGACTATACTCTATGGTTTTTAGGAAATAGTCAGTATTTAACTTATGTAGATGTCTGAAACCTTGATTATTTGGTAGTGATTTTGGCTGGTTATAAGGAATAACATTCTGTAGATGTAGGCGGAGTGAACACCACTAGGAGGTAACAAGATGGTTAAGCCAACTTTCACAATGAGATTCTCTGAAAGCGATAAGAAGCAACTAGAAGCGATCGCAGAACAGAAGGATAGCTCATTAGCACAGGTAGTTAGGGAAGCTCTAAGGGCATACCTAAAGGCTAATAATGTTGCCTAAAAACCAAATAGGCTAACTAGCGCGAACTAGTTAACCCCAGATTTCAATATTCACAGTAAACCAAATAGGGCAGGAAGCCCAAAGGATTCAGATATGTCCGAGTATAACACAGATAGTCAGTTACAAGCAAGCTTTGGTAGTTTTGATGAAGATGATAGTACCAAAGGACAGCATTTATTGGCTTGGTTAAAGACTGTAGACTTCTTTGGTAGCTCTGTATGTGCTGGCGGTGACAAGTCCCGATATGATGACCCTAAACAGGGTAATGACCCAGATAGGGCTAGGAAGTTAGCTAAGAAGTATATCCAAGAGTCTAAAGATAGAGCCTTCACCTTCTGGCAAGTCTTTGAGGCTGTTTATGGTGCTGGTTTAGAGAAAGATGCTTGGTCAGGTTTTCTACATTCAGTAGACCGAAAAGTTTGGCGATGGCTACGCCCGCCGAAGGCATCGCTAAAAAATAGTAGTCTGTGATACCGTTTTTGGAGAAAAGTGCAAAAGCTGAAAGACTTGAATAAATGATAATTTAAACTTATAAAACTCCTGCAAATACCAACTAACTAACATCAGCCGGACGGTAAATAAACTTCGCAGGCTACCCCATAGTTCCGGTCTACTGCTTGGCGTAAAAATTCAAGCATCTGGAGAGAGAGTAAAAGCCCGTATGAAAATTTCAAAAATATTCCTTTGTTCACACTTACCTTGAGTCTGAAGCGGAATGTTTTCTGTTAAACAGTTAACTACTTCGTTCAAAGTTTTATTGTCAGTTAAAGCTGGAGTAGTAGTTGCAGTCATAGTCAAACGAGATATCCCTCTAGGTTGATTCTCCCGCAACTCTTTGACAAAATTTTCTGCAATCACAGCCAGAAAATTTAAAGAAAGTTTGACTATATTGTTTGTGGTCAACTTGTGTTGAAATGACGGGTAAAATAGTGATAATGATAATATCTGTATGTTTCACAAGATAAATATTTATAAATGTCCCCTCATGTCTTTATCTTGTTTTGCAAAAAGAAATATCATAAATACATAGAAATATTTAAATATTGAATAATTCTTAAAAATTAGTTTAAATAAATTGCTTATAAAGTTTTACATTTATATAATTATCTATATTGAATAAATATGGCTATCCTAGACTACCTATAAGAGCTAATTTGTAAACTAAAGTAAAATACTTACCTTGTAAGGGTTTCAGGAA
>JBODRP010000326.1:0-5937 GCA_050633005.1 Trichormus sp.
AATAATGGGCAAAGATTAGCACATGACGACATTAATAATAGTAATTGGAACTTAACTAATGCGGATTCTAATAAACTCATAAAACAAATGGAGTTTACAGGAATTTCTCTTAATGAATATATCCAAGGCAGAATTTATCGTGGTGTTGCTAGTGGATATAACAATGCGTTCTATATCGACGAAAACATCAAAGAAAAACTTATTAGACAAAACTCTGCTAATTTAGGAGTTATAAAACCTTTATTAGTAGGAGATAATATTCGCAAATGGAGAATGGCATCCAAGAATAAATACCTATTATATATGTATCATAAAATTGATGTAAGTAATTTATCTTACATTCTTGAATATTTAGAAAAATATCGAAAAAACCTAGAAAATAGAGCTATAAAACAGGAATGGTATGAATTACAACAGCCACAGTTTCGATATGCTGCTGAGTTTGAAAAACCTAAAATTATTTTTCCTGATATTGTGAAAGAGCCACGCTTTACCTTTGACAAAGAAGGTCATTATCTAGCCAATACAGCTTATATAATTCCTGTCAACGACTTATACTTACTTGGAGTGTTAAATTCAAGGTATATTTGGGAATATGCAAAATCTAGATTTGTATGCCTTGGTGATCCAAATCAAGGTGGAAGGTTACGTTTCACTTATCAATCAGTAATCAATCTTCCCATACCCATCGCTTCCACGACAGAAAAAGAAACCATATCTCAACTAGTCCAAAAATGCCTAGATGCAAAAGGCGTAAACTGCGAAACCTGGGAAAAAGAAATAGATGAAAGAGTAGCCGCCCTTTACGGACTATAAAATGTCAAACAATGTAAATTGAGTAAAGCTTAAATTGTAGGGTGCGTTAAAGCAACGCGTAACGCACCGTGTGATTATGGTGCGTTACGGCAATTCATACTTTCGCTGATACTCAAATCCTCACACTGCCGTAACACACCCTACTTAAATATTTACTTTATAAATAGGCTCTAAAGTCCTAACTACAAACTTTTACACCATTTTACTTACGCGTCCTTTTTGACACCCAAACTCTCCATCCCTCCTCTGTGCGTCTCTGCGTAACACAAAAAAAATACCTTACCCCCAACACAGAAAATCCAACCTTGAGTTTCCTACACATAATAGAGAAGAAACTACCAAAGTGAAATCATGTACTCACCCATAAACCTCTTCACCATCGAAGAATACCTAGAACTAGAAAAATCCAGTGAAACCCGTCACGAATACCTAGGCGGACAAATATTCGCCATGTCTGGCGGTAGCAAAGAACACAATCTCATATCAGGAAATATTTACTCAAGACTGCGTTCCCACCTGCGGGGTAGTTCCTGTAGCGTCTTCATGGCTGACATGAAAATCAGACTCAAACTAGCCAATGAACCCAAAAACCTATTTTACTATCCAGATGTCACCGTCACCTGCGACCCAGAAGACAAAGACCGCTTTTACTTAAACTCTCCCTGCTTAATTATCGAAGTTCTATCACCCAGCACAGAACTAACAGACAGAAGAGAAAAACTTGTCAATTACCGTACATTACACAGCTTACAAGAATATGTATTAGTTTCCCAAGATGAAATCAAAATTGAAGTCTACCGCCAAGATACTCAAGGGAATTGGACACTAGAAATATTAACCCAGGGAGACAAATTAAAATTAAATTCAATAGGATTAATCCTCACAATGTGTGAAATTTACGAAGATGTCATCAATATATAAGCAGCTTTCGGTGCGTTACGGCTTACGCCTAACACAACGGCAATATTGCAGGAGGAAAATCCACACTGCAATTTGCCTCCCCTACATATATATACGAGAAAATTTAATTATTTACACTATTTTACTTATGCCCATACATGACATTATAGACAATCGCCAGTTACAAAAAATTGTAGGTTGGGTTGACGCAAGGAAACCCAACACCAACATCTATATTGAGTGTCCGAGATCAATGTTGGGTTGCGCTCCGCTTAACCCAACCTACATTTAATGCACTGCGCCTCTGCGTGATCAAAATCCTATGCCCATACATGACATTATAGACAATCGCCAGCAAAAATTACTAGACCAAATCAACTGTATTCTCACATCATCATCATCTGCACATTTCGCAGTTGGTTACTTCTTCCTTTCCGGCTTCATCGCCATAGCAGAAAAACTAATAAACATCCAAGAACTACGCTTATTAATTGGCAATACCACCAACAATGAAACCATAGAACAAATTGCCCAAGGATATCGCCGACTAGAATTAATTGCCGATAAAATTGAAGCCCAAAACTATCCCAAACGCACAGAATTACAACAGATAACTAACAATACAGCCGCCAATATCCGTTCTAGCATAGAACTAATGGATCAAACAGATACAGCCGAGACATTAGTAAAAAATCTCGTGCAGATGATAGCAGAAAAACGGCTTCATGTCCGCGTTTACACCAAAGGAACTTTACACGCCAAAGCCTATATATTTGACTACGGTACTGTCTATGATAGCCAAGGTAGACCCCTAGAACGCACCGAAAAAGGTATTGCAATTGTTGGTTCATCTAATCTTACCCTTTCCGGTATTACTCACAATACCGAACTCAATGTCATTATTCACGGTAACGACAACCATACAGAATTAACTAATTGGTTTAATGAACTATGGCACGAAGCCGAAGATTTTAATGCAGCCTTAATGCAAGAAATGCAAACATCTTGGGCTGTTGCTTTAATTAGTCCATATGATGTTTATATGAAAACTCTGTATTGTTTAGTCAAAGATCGTTTAGAAGATACAGAACCGAAAGACTTAATTTTAGAAGATAATGAAATTACTAAACAATTAGCAGAGTTCCAAAAAGTTGCTGTTAATCATGCAGTGCAGAACATTAGAGACTATGGCGGCACTTTTGTTGCTGATGTTGTCGGACTCGGTAAAAGCTTTATTGGGGCTGCAATTGTCAAACGCTTTGAACAAACAGAACGCGCCAGAACATTAATTATTTGTCCCGCGCCGCTAACAGAAATGTGGGAAAGGTATAATGAAGTTTATCAATTAAACGCCCGCATTTTGTCGATGGGAATTTTAAAAGAAGACGAAGAGAACGGTTTTAAAGTTTTATTAGAAGACTTCAAATATAAAGACAGAGACTTTGTCTTAATAGACGAAAGCCATAACTTACGCAATCATACAACTCAACGCTATAAAGTAGTAGAAGCATTCCTAGCCGCAGGTAAACGTTGCTGTTTATTAACCGCCACACCCCGCAACAAAACCGCCTGGGATATTTACCATCAATTAAAACTATTCCATCAAGATGATAAAACTGATTTACCCATAGATCCCCCTGATTTAAAAGAATACTTTCAGTTAGTAGAAAAAGGGGTAAAAAAATTACCAGAATTACTCTCTCATATCCTAATTCGCCGTACCCGCAACCATATTTTACGCTTTTACGGTTTTGATTCTCAAACTCACCAACCTGTAGACTCAACCAACTTTCGAGAATACCTACATGGAAAACGACGCGCTTACGTTTTAGTTGGTGGCAAGCGGCGATTTTTCCCCAAACGGGAATTAGAAACGATAGAGTACAGCATCGAAGACACCTATCAAGGACTCTATCAAGAATTACGTCAATATATAGGCAAATCTCGCAAGCGTCAACTCCTCAAACCACCAACCAACGAACTTAGCTATGCCCGTTATGGACTGTGGAACTATGTTTTAAAAGATAAACAAAAACAAGAACCATATAATACATTACAACGTGCCGGCGCAAATCTGCGGGGACTGATGCGAGTGCTATTATTTAAACGGTTTGAATCTAGTGTTTATGCGTTTAAAGCAACTATCACAAAATTATTGTTAGCCCATGAACGCTTTTTGAATGCTATAACGCAAGGATTTATTCCCGCCGGAGAAGAAGCGCAAACACTGCTATCAGAAGATTATAACCAAGCCGAAGAACAAGATTTAATGGAGGCATTACAGCAAGTTTCTGGCAAGTATGACCTCACAGATTTTAATGCTGAGAAATTACAACAGCATATATTACATGAGATCAAACTCCTAAAAAAGATTATAGCATTAGTTGCACCAATTACTCCCGATAAAGATACTAAATTACAAAGGCTGATGCAGTGGTTAGCCAAACCTGCAATTAAAGCTAAAAAAATCCTAATTTTTACTCAATATGCAGATACAGCCAAATACTTATCTGACAACTTAAATCCAGATAATCAACAAAGTGATATTGCTGTAATTTATAGCGGCAACAGCAAAAATAAAGTCAGTCTAGTAGGAAGATTTGCCCCCAAAGCCAATCCAGAATATAAATTTAAACCAGGAGAATCAGAAATCAATACCCTGATTGCTACAGATATTTTAGCAGAAGGCTTAAACCTCCAAGATGGTGATTTAATTATCAATTATGACTTGCATTGGAATCCAGTCCGATTAATTCAACGGTTTGGGAGAATTGATAGAATTGGTAGTGAGAAAGATGTCATCTATGGATATAACTTTTTACCAGAACTGGGTATTGAGCGTAATTTAGGTTTAAAGCAAAAACTCAAAAATAGGATTCAAGAAATTCATGATACTATCGGTGAAGATGCTGCTATTCTTGACCAAACTGAGACACTTAATGAAGAGGCAATGTATGCCATTTACGACCAACAAAATGGTAAACAGTTGAGTATTTGGGAAATACCCGAAGAAGAGGAATTTTTAGATTTAAATGAAGCGGAAGAAATTCTCAGGAAGCTACAAAAAGATCATCCTGAAGAATTTCACCGCATTGCTAATTTACCGCATGGAATACGTACAGCTAAATTTTCTCTTTCATCTAAAGGCACATTCATTTTTTGTGAAGCATCTGATCCCAATAGGCCAGATATCAAAGGTTATCAACAGTTATTTTTGGTAGATCATAACGGCAAGATTATTTCTAGAGATATTCCGCGAATTTTAGGCACAATCAAATCAGATGTTCAAGATGAAACCTATAAATTACCAAAAAATCATAATTCTGTAGTCATGGCTATCAAAGATAAATTTGCCGAAGAAGTTAAACATCGCCAATCAGAACGGCAATATCATCAGCGTTTAACTCAAGGGCAAAGATATATTTTAAGGGAATTGAGAATATTTTTTAAATCTCTGAAAGATGAAGATTTAAAAGCTCAAGTCAATATTTTAGAAAGTGTGTTTCGCAACCCCTTAACTCAAGCTATTCATCGAGAGTTAAACATTTTGCGCCGTAATGGTTTAACAGGGCAGAATTTATTTAATCAACTAGTGCAGATTTACCGACAACATAATATGCAGGAATGGAATAATAATCATCTGCCAGTATTATCAGAGCCAATCCCAATGATTGTTTGTAGTCAAGCACTTTTATGAAATTCGTAATTCGTAATTCGTAATTCCGCTACGCGGAAGCAAGCTACTAGCTAAATCAGTTAACTTATATCTTGCACCATTCTCAACAAGCCCTAAAAAGCCCTAAAAAACCGGGTTTATGAACGAAAGATTAAGGTTTTAAGCTGAGGGATTTGCAAGAAACCCGGTTTTTAACCGAGGTGCAAGATGTGAGTTAATGCTTGAATCGCTTTAGTGTTAGATTGAATCAGTTTTTCTAAGTTTTCGGAATCACTGATATCAGTATTTGGTGACTAATATAAATTATGCCAAATGGGTTGGTAATACCGTTTCTTGATGTAGCTTGCCTGGCGTAGCCATAGATGCACTTTATTCTCTACATCATTTATTTGGCACAACTTCATAGAGAATTGGTATAAGGTGCGTCAGTATGAACAGGTTGTGGTTATATTTAGCTTTTCTCAAAGTGACGCACCCTAGATGATTTTATAAAATTACGTCTAATGTCAATTCAAATCTTGCGAATACCTAGATATTTGTAGGGG
>JBODRP010000327.1:0-5922 GCA_050633005.1 Trichormus sp.
AATATAGAAAACCCCTCCCCCAACCTCTCCCCTAACAATGTAGAGAAGTTTCATGAAACGTCTCTACATATTCCCCCGGTTAGGGGGTTAGGTCATCAGCCAGTACAATTTACTTTAGGTGATAGTAATCTTCCCCCAGCACCCATTGCAGGTAACTCTATTACCGTCGCTAGCGTTTCCCCGGCTGTGCATCAAGCTGCTATGGCTGCACGGGAAAAACTCATCCAAATGGCAATTACAGACGCAAATTCGTCGCTTTACGGGTGTGAAATTGCAGATATCAGCATTGAATCAGGAGAGATATTCTTAAAATCAGAACCATCCAGACGGGACAGCTACAGAGAAATTTTACAACGTCAGGGGTTAGAAAGTTTAGAAGTGACTGAAGCCACCACACCCAACCCAGAAAGTAAACAATATGCTAAACATTCCTTTGGTGCGGTGTTTGTAGAGGTAGCCGTTGACGAGTTGTTAGGGGAAATCAAAGTGAGAAGATGTGTAGGAGTTTACAGTGCGGGACGCATTCTCAACCTGAAAACAGCACGCAGTCAGGTAATTGGTGGGATTACCTGGGGAATTGGGATGGCGTTAATGGAAAAAACCGTTATAGATGATCATAGCGGTAAAGTGATCACTGCTAACCTATCCGATTACTTGATTCCCACCCATGCAGATATACCCAATATAGAAGTGCAATTTATTGAGGAAAATGATCCTCATGTCAACGTATTAGGAGCAAAAAGCTTGGGTGAATTGCCAATTGTGGGAGTAGCAGCTGCGATCGCTAATGCAGTGTATCACGCCACAGGTAAACGCATCCGTGATTTACCCATCACACCAGACAAACTTTTGTGAACTAGTGAGAAATATACAGCAGGGAACAGGTTTGAAAGTTTCTTAGTCATGCACCAAGCATTGATGGTAACACTAGCCTAATACCATTTCACAAAAAATATGATGCAAATGTAGGTTGGGTTGAGGAACGAAACCCAACACCTCAAAGTCTTGTGATTGTTGGGTTTCACTTCGTACCACTCCGTGGAAGCAAGCTACAACCCAACCTACGCATCTGTTTCATTCTTTTCATGAATTGGTATAAGTCCTGATTTATTTGTCATAAAATCGAATTTTTAAAGGTTAATCAGTAATATAATTAACCCAGATTCCAAATACTAATTCATGCGTAGAGATTCAATCTTTTACAAACTTTTTCAACAATCGCCGACACTGTTGTTTCAATTACTAGCAACACCCCCAAGTAATGCAGATGCTTACCGATTTGATTCGGTAGCCGTCAAAGAACCCAGATTTGAAATTGATGGTGTGTTTCTGCCACCAGAAAATCAAGGTGCAGGAGTAGTATATTTTTGTGAAGTACAATTCCAAACAGACGAACAACTTTACGAGCGAGTCTTTGCGGAGTCTTCACTATATTTTTACCGCAATCGTCCTAGATTTAGTGATTGGCAAGCAGTAATTATTTATCCATCACGCAATATTGAACAAAGTGATATTCATCCCCATCGCTCATTACTGAACGGTGAGCAAGTCCATCGAGTGTATTTGGATGAATTGGGAGATATTCGTCAATTACCTTTATGGGTAGCACTGATGGTACTGACAACTGTAGAAGAAAGCCAAGTACCAGAAGAAGCTAGGTATTTGTTGACCAGAAGTCGTCAAGAAGTAACTGAGTCAGCGAGTCAAGCCATAATAGAGATAATGATCACAATTATGGCGTACAAGTTTGAGCAATTGAGCAGAATGGAGGTTGAGTCTATGCTGGGCATCACACTCAAAGAAACAAGAGTTTACAGAGAAATCAAAGAAGAAGGACGTGAGGAAGCGACAGTTCAACTCGTTATCCGACAGTTAACTAAGCGGTTTGGCGAACTTTCTGAGGAAATACGTTCGTCAATTACTGGTTTACCTTTACCTGTGTTGGAGGACTTGAGCGAAGCGTTGTTAGACTTTACCAGTGTGGCTGATTTACAGGCTTGGTTAGATAGACGATAATTTCAAATCGGTATTAATCCTCAATCAACTGCTCTAACGCCACCTGTAAATCTTGCGTCAAATCACTGACGGCGCGTTTAGCTGCTTGACGGTCATGCTGGACTTTTTCCCAGCGTTGGGTGACAGAAATGGGTTCACCTACTTTTAGTATGGACTTTCGGAAACCTAAACGCGATCGCCCTGGTAATGTAGATGATTGAATACGGGATAACATATCAAACATCAGTAAAGCTATCTCTGCTAATCTGTCAGCAGTAGGTTGTTCTTGAATATAGTTAGCATGAACAGCTACAAAACTTTCCACTAACCGCATATGCTGTACCCTCAAGTCTGCTTCCTGGGCTACCCAGTCAGCTAATCCGCGTTGGAAGGGTGATAATGTATTTATATCTGGTAAATCGTCCCGATAAATCAGATTCCAGCTAGCTTCTTCTAAACGACGACAACGGTCAATAAAATTACCTTGGGGTTGCACACCAAAATATTCTTCAGCTACTTGTAAAGCTTTATCTAGTAAATAATGTAGTCTATCTATTAATATTTCATTGGGATTTGCAGAGGTTTCAGAGGTAACGGTTTTAGGGATATCTTGATGATAGAAGCGACGATAAAATTCTTCCATCTCAGTAATTAGATATTCACCCAAACGACAAATCCGTTGATAGTAAATTTCTGGTTGATTTACGTCATCACCAACAGACTGCACAGGTAAACCGCTATCAGCTTCTAACTTACTTAATAACTGATCTAGTTTTGCCCAAGGTGGCTGAATATATTCATATTGAATCGAAATCGGCACAATAACCACAGTTTCATCACGGTGAGCCTTGTACAAATCATCCACACACCAAAACCCCATTTGCGCCACACCGGGTTCTAGAGGACTAACAACCCCACTGTGACCATTATTACCACCTTCTGGAGCAATGGCGATGGGTAATTGACCGTTTGCAAACAAATTCCGTGCCGTTTGAATGCCTTGCTTATCTAATCGCCGTCCCCGACGTACTGGCACACCACCCAACCGTGAAAACAACCACCCCAACCACTTCCCAGCCCAGATAGTCATCCCTCGGTCATAGAGAAAATGAGAGTGAAGGGGATATTGTAACTTGATACCTTGCTGACGCGCTACCCGTGGCACAATCCGAGATAACATATACAACGCACATAGGGGATCTTCTACCTCCGGGTGACGACAAGCCATTAACAGCCGAATTTTACCAGCTTGGAATTGTGCATAGAGTTGTGCCAATACCTCCGCATTTTCCGCTTCCACCTGGACAATTCCCGCCGGTAGCCAAGGCCGAGTCCGAAACCGCAGGATAAAGGGTATTGCTGCGTGAACAACTCGCACAACAAGCGGGTTGAAACGGTGAGGGATAAATTTTAGTCGTGGTTGGACAGAGGTGATAAATTTAGGCAAGGGATTCTCCGAAGATTGGGGACTCTTTAGGTAGGGGGGCAGGGGGCAGGGAGACAAGGGGGCAGGGAGCAGGGGGAGACAAGGGAGACAGGGGAGACAAGGGAGACAGGGGAGCAGAGGAAGAAAAACTCATAACTTTTGATTTGTTTCTGCCCTATGCCCCATGCCCCATGCCCCATCCCCTGCAAGGAATTGATCAAATGTCACTAGCTGGTGCAAGGCTTGAGTCATAGCTTCACCTGAAGACGAAATTAAATATAATATAGTCGGGCGATCGCTGTTAGCTTAATTATCAGATGAATGATAAATCTTATGAATCATTATGAAAACTTTTACTGCGGTTGTGGAGAAAGACCTTGACACTGGGTTATATGTAGGCTATATCCCCGGTTTTCCTGGAGCGCATTCTCAAGCTGAAACTTTAGAAGAGTTACAAGTGAATCTACAGGAAGTCATCGAGATGCTTTTGGAGGATAACAATCTAACTTTTACAACGCAGTTTGTGGGTACTCAACAAATTGTCATTTCCTAGCTCATGAGCAATATTCCTGTCTTAAAACCTCAAGAGGTTGTTCGCATACTAGAAAATCTCGGTTTTGTAGAAGTTAGGCAAAGAGGTTCACACAAGCAGTTTCGCCATGAAGACGGTCGAGCAACAACTGTGCCATTTCATAAAGGTCGTGATATTTCCCCCAGACTACTCAGACAGATTGTAAGTGATATTGAATTAACAGTTGAAGAGTTTTTGGAGTCAAGGGAATAGAGAAATTCACAACATATTCGCCCTTAAGTCCTGCCTTTTCAAATATTTCGCGCGATCGCTGTTAGCTTAATGATCAGATGAATATCCTAGAGTGGCTACACCATTAAATGAATACAGCACCAGACTCACGCAAATACGCCCCAGCGACACAGCGCAACCGTGAACCGATTTTAGAACTGCTTTTGCAAATCTTACCTCCCACTGGCACTATTTTGGAAATAGCAAGCGGTACAGGAGAACATTCTATATTTTTTGCCCCCCGCCTCAGCCCTCGTCAATGGCTACCCTCAGATCCTAACCCTGAATTACGCGCCAGTATTGCCGCTTGGGCAGAACATTTCCCCAGTGATAATCTTTTCTCCCCTCTAGAACTGGATGCCACACAACCAACTTGGCCAGTAGAAATAGAGCAAACCAGCAATTATTCCCCCATCGTTGCTATTGTGAATATTAATATGATTCACATTTCTCCTTGGTCAGCCTGTTTGGGACTAATGGCAGGAGCGAGGCGGATTTTACCCCCAGGCGGTATTCTGTATTTATATGGGCCATTTAAACAAGGTGGAGAACATACCGCACCCAGTAACGCCGCTTTTGACGAATCTTTACGCGCTCAAAATCCAGAATGGGGTGTACGCAACCTAGAGGACGTAATAGCAGTAGCTAGCAAAGAACATCTCAATTTTAAAGCTACTCACCAAATGCCAGCCAATAATCTTTCGGTAGTTTTTGAGCGTCAATAGTTTGTAACTAAGTAAGTCGGTGCAATAAAACCAAACTATGTGAAGAAAAGTAAATAAGGCTCAAACTCTTTCTCCCCCTTCTCTGCGAGAGGCTGCGCCAACGACTGCGCTCAGGGCAAGCCTGCTCCCTACTCCCCTTCTCTGCGAGAGGCTGCGCCAACGACTGCGCTCAGGGCAAGCCTGCCCCCTGCCGTCTATGTGTAGCTTTATTTTGGAGAATTAATATAACACACCCTACTGGCGTGGCAAGGCTAAAATAGGGCAAAAATATAGTTACTGTGGGGTGGGCATCTTGCCCGCCCATGTATGTAATGTGAAATTTTTACGTGTAAATACTGAACTGAATAGTTTTAATATGTAATTATTATATAGCAGGTAACAGAATAACTGCTACTTAAGTTGAGGAATCAAGTTTCTATCCTAAGCTGGCTGATTTTGTCTGGTTGAGGATATTTTTGATATTAGTTCTGGCTCAATACATATATTTCTGTAATATGGATTCTCTGGACTTGCAAAATTCAGGTTTCGCTATCAATGTGTCAATTACTGCAATCGTAGCCTCATCACATAGAAAAACTTTTAAAATTGTCAGAGCAAACGGATGAGTAAGTTTTTTGATGCTTTTATATCTTACGGAAGAGCTGATAGTAAGGACTTCGCCACAAAACTACAAGCTTGCTTGGATGAACAAGGGTTAAATGTCTGGTTTGATTTTAATGATATTCCCCTTGGGGTAGATTTTCAGAATCAAATTAATGATGGGATTGAAAAGGCGCATCACTTTATTTTTATTATTGCACCACATTCAGTTAACTCAGAATATTGTCTCAAAGAAATCGAGTTAGCCATTAAGTGCAATAAGCGAATTATCCCACTGCTACACGTCATGCAACCTTCAGCCCGGACACATCCATCAACCCCGCCTTGGTGCGGATCGCCATGTATTCGGCATCCGGGTCCCCGTCATAGGACCA
>JBODRP010000328.1:0-5876 GCA_050633005.1 Trichormus sp.
TCTCGCATAAGCATTAACGCTACTGCTAACGTAACTGTTAACAGAGCTATACCAAGGCGTAATAAAGAAGAACTCGCAATATAGCGCATGAAAATCTAGGACAAGCAATACTGATTGCAGAAGCTTTACATACCCTAAGCTAGTTTGCACGATTTTGTAATTTATCTCTAGATAGATTATCTTGTTAGCTAAAAAGACTTCTTTAGCTAGATGCTAAATCTTGATTTATTTGAAATTGAACGAAAAACGTATTTTTAAAATTGCAACTTTTTGGAAATTTTAAAAAAATATATATTACACATGATAAAGTGAGTACTAACTTGATTCTAAGAGATACTTTATAAAGTAAACCTTAAATTTTGGGCTACTTTATAGCAACGCTTAACGCACTGAAAAAGATGGTTCATTCCGGCTAATTCTCAGTGTCTTACGAATTACGTAGCTTGCTTCCGCGTAGCGGTATTACGAATTACGTAAAGCCTGCGGCATAGCTGCGCTGAGAGCGTAGCGGGGCGGGAGCATCGTTACGAATTACGAATTACGAATTACGAATTACGAATTAATCAGCACTGCTACCAATTTTTCCATATGTGCAGGTTGGTGAGTAGCCATTAAGGAGATTCTGATGCGACTGGTGGGAACTGTTGGGGGACGAATAGCGGGGGCAAAAATACCGGCGGCTTTGAGTTTTTCCCCAGCTTGCAATGCGGCTGTTGCACTTTCGAGTTGAAAACAGCAAATGGGTGACTCTGATGGTAATAATTTTAGGTTGGGTAATTGCTGCGGTAGAAGTTTTTTAAGGTAATTAACATTATTCCACAATTGGGTGCGCCGTTGTGGTTCTTGCTCGATAATATTCACGGCTGCTAGGGCGGCGGCTGTGTCTGCCGGTGATAATCCTGTAGTGTAAATCCAACTGGGGGCGCGATTTCGTAAAAAATCAATTAAGGTTGTACTGCCAGCTACGTAACCGCCTAAACTCCCTAAAGCTTTGCTTAATGTACCAATTTGAATTAATTCTCTACCAGTACACCCAAAATATTCGACGCAGCCAGCACCAGTTTCACCCATTACCCCAGTCGCATGGGCTTCATCAACTAGCAGCATACAACTAAATTTATCCGCTAAGTCTAAAAGTTGGGGTAAAGGACATAAATCCCCATCCATGCTGAAAACAGTATCAGTCAAGATCAGACAACGACGGTAGTTTTTTCTGTGTTCACCTAAGAGGGTATGCAGTTGTTTAATATCACAGTGGGAGTATTCTAGGACTGTTGCCCCACTGAGAATCGCGCCATTTTTGAGACTGGAGTGATTATATTGGTCAGATAAAATTAAATCTCGCTTACCCGCCAAAGCCGCGATCGCACCCAGATTAGCCAAGTACCCAGAACTAAATACTAACGCATCTTCAGTTTGTTTTAAATTAGCGATCGCTGTTTCTAATTCTCTGTGTAATTCTCGATGTCCACTGAGTAATCTAGAACCAGTGCTACCAGTACCAAACTCTTGAGTAGCAGCCACAGCCGCCTCAATTAAACGTTCATCCCCAGCCAAACCCAAATAATCATTACTAGCAAAATTAATAACTTCCTGCCCCTCTAAAACCACAGTCGCCCCAGGCAAACCATGTATAGTTTTTACCGAACGATACCAATCAGCCCGATGAATCGTTTCTAGAGATTGTTGTAACCAATCATAAGAGTCTGGCATATTAATAAATCGTTTTTTCGGGCTTTCTTCTACTGCTATAATTACTTATAGCGATTCCCAGTTAAGTGAGGTACAGGTAATATTTTGAAACGCAAAGGGGCGCAAAGTAAAGCGCAGAGGTACGCAAAGATTTGTACTTCAGCAGGCTAGGAAACGCTGTATATATTTCGGTGAGCATAAGCTTCCCAAAAATCAGGAGTTGTTAAGGATTTCATCTATATCTTGCACCCGGTTTGCCGCAATATCGGCTTCAGCTTTCGCAATTAGTCGATCTAATTTGCCCGATGTCAAATCATTTTCGATTTGCTTATCCCAGATTTGTTCCAAATATTCTTCTAGCCAAGTAGCTAGTTGACGAATATCATTTTCTGGTAGTTGTTTGATAGCGGCTTCAATTTTTGGTAAAGTACCCATAATATCAGATTCGATATTTCAATACATTTTATCTAACTTAAATACTGATTACCTTAACTCACCTGCTCACTACTACTAAGATGAGCGATCGCTTGTTTGATCCAGTCTTCTACGTAGGCATCCTTGGGTAAACCAATGTCTTCACTCACTACGTGTAAGGCGTGACTAACTTCGTGGGCTGTGTAACCGAGGGCAAACAGAGTCATTTGCACTTCTTCAAGAATGCCGGGGGCTGGGCCTTCTGTAGCGACGAAGAAGCCTGCTGATTTGCGCCATTCGATTAATTTAGCTTTGAGTTCTAAACAAATACGTTCAGCGATTTTCTTGCCCACACCAGGGGCTTGAATTAACATCTGGGTGTTAGCAGCAATGATGGCTTGGACTAAATCTGGTAATTCCAGAGTATCTAATAATGCGATCGCTAAGGCTGCACCTACACCACTGACAGTTAATAGATGACGAAATAAATCTCTTTCGGCTGGGGAAGCAAAACCATACAGTAACGGTACTTCTTCCCGAATTTGGTAATGGGTGAAAATCTGTACTAGGTCGCCAGTAGTAGGTAATTGCTTGGCTAACCGTTGGGGAACTTGCAGATCATAACCCATACCGTTGACTTCGAGAGTCAACAGTACGCGATTGTTACCTACATTTTGAATACCGGCGACTATACCTTTGAGATAGCTAATCATTCTAGGAAACCGAAATGTTTTAAACCTTCAAGAATGCCACCCGCACAAAAATCTTGTGCTAGGTAACGATGATCTGCGGGATAATCGCTGTGCCATGTCAGCAACTCTGGCCGGGCGTTCCCGACTATGATTCCCCGTTCGTTGCCCACAGCGAATAAAGCAATATCATTACCTGAATCACCACAGACAACTGTTTGTTCTGCTGCAAATTTCCACTTTTGACGTAGAAACTGCATTGCCTGACCTTTATCGCTGCTACGCGGCACAATGTCAAGGTCAATACCGCTACTATAAATTAATTTTACATTTACTTCACATTTCTCTAACTCTGACTCAAGTTGTGGTATCACACTAGCAGCTACTTCTTGCTGAAGGAAAAAGCTGATTTTAAAGGGACGTTGTTCTGAGTCTGGCTGTAGGACTAACTCAGGAATTTTCTGAGTAATTGATAATATCAGTTCTCGATGCCAACCAACACGGAGAATTTCCGACCAAGCTCCATCAGGACTACCACTACCATCAAGATAAATCTCTGTCCCTACAGAAAGCACTAAGGCATCTGGTTCTATGAGATTTTTGTCTTCTTGAAGTTCTTTGTACAAAACAGGCGATCGCCCAGTAGCATAGACTATCTTCGTACCATAGGCTTGCCGATGCTCCGTGAGGATTTGACTCAGTTGTCTTAGGGCTTGGTCATTACCTACCAATGTGTGATCTAAATCTGTGACAAACAAAAATGGTTTCATTGCTTTCATCATGATTTACCTGAGTGATATGGTTGCCAAAATACTGAAAAATTTTGGATTTAGAAATCAACTACAAATTTAGTTTATGGATGCTGAAAACAGTTCATCACTAAAAAACTCACCACAAAACATCAATAAAGATTTTCTATCCCTACTCCCTGATTAATCAGAGAATGCTTAAATCGACTCAGATACGTGCTGTAGTTATCAGCCTCATAACCTCCACTACTTTACTAGGAATCGGTACTTTTACCCCCAATTCCTCAACTAATTTAGTTGCAGTCGCGCAAACTAAACAACTGCGCCCTACCCGACTCACCGCTAAGGAAATCAGTCAAGTAAAAAGGGCAATTCCTGGCCAAAAACCAATTCTTGACCAAGCATTCCGAGTTAATTTACCAGATTTTGGTAACTGTGTATTCGTACCGTTGAAACAATTTTCGCCGCAGACGAAAAGAAATAGACTGGTGATTTATCTAGTGAGAAATGACAGAGTAGTGTACACTTTTACCCAGTCGTCACAGGTACAACCCTGGAATTTAGTTGCACTTAAAGCTGTTTCTTTTTTAGAACTAGATTTTGATGGCCCTGATGAAGACGGGATTTTGGTGATTAGTCATTACACTACACCCACTGCTACCAGTCGAACTTTTCCTGTCACCACACTTTATCATCGAGAAAAAAATGGATTTATTGTTTACGAAGATATTAGTAAAAAGCTGACAGCCCGTAGAGTCAAGACAATTGCAGAAGCTGAAGACATCTTAAGAGATGAATTTCAGTTTTTACCTTAAGCTTTTCAAAAGCGGATTTGATTGCGCCCGTTGTTTTTCGACTCTCGCACCTTATCACTAGCACGCTGCAATAGAGAGACAGGATCATTATCTGGTATCATTTCCACAACCCCAATGCTAGCCGTAACGTGAAACTGCTGACCATTATAAGCAGTCACGATTTCTTTGCTCAAAGCTAGGCGGATTCTTTCGGCAATCTGACACCCTGTATTGAGATCAGTGTCAGCCATAACAATACAAAATTCCTCTCCACCGTAACGTGTTACCCAATCTACTGCTCTGACATTATTTCTCAGTATTTTTGCGGCTATTCTCAAAGCTTGATCGCCAGTGGGAAAACCGTAAGTTCGATTGACTGCCCCAAAATTATCTAAATCTAGCAGTAAAACTGTAAGTCGTTGTTGATACTTGAGAGCTTTTTCTATCTCACGGGGCAGAAGTCGATCAAGATAGCGACGATTAAACACCTCAGTCAGTCCGTCATGTTCGGCTTCTGCGCGGTACTTTTTCGCTAGGCGAGTGGCTTTAAGCACCATCTCACTTACCATTCGTTCCGCAGTTACCCGAATGCGATGCTCAAAATCAGTAATTAATTTATCCTGTCCGGCGGCATCTGCGATCGCATTAAATTCTTCAGTTGTCACAACTTGATTGCGTCCGTGCTTTTTGGCAGCATAGATACATTGATTGATGTCCTCCCATAGTTCCTCAATGGAAGTTTGTTCACCCATCGGAACTACTGCTAAACAAACTGTCAGATGCACACAAGACACATCATCAAGCTGAAATTCATAAGCATGGAGTTGCGTCTTGATAAATTCTGCGAAGGCTTTTCCTTGTTCAATATTGCCACGCACACAAATAGCGAACTTATCCCCACCTGTGCGAGCCACAATACCAGCACCCAAGGCATATTGTTGGAGAATCTGCCCAATTGATTGTAATATTTGATCCCCTGCTCCATGACCATAGCGATCGTTGATAAACTTGAAACGATCAATATCTAAGTAAATTAAACATACAGGCTCGCTATCTTCTTTAGATACCAACAGCCGCATTGCGTAATCTTTAAACTTCTGAAAATTCGCTACACCCGTCAGTTTATCCAGATTTAATGATTGCTTTTGTTCGCTATACCAGAGAATGCGCTGTAAACGCAGTCCTATTTGCTGATTAATAGCATCGCGTTTACAGGTGTCATCCCCTACCCCTAACCAACAAAGTACAGCAGACTCTTGCTCAATTGTGTCTACTACAACCAGTGTCGGTAAGCCAATACTCATGTATTGATGCTGAATTTGCTCCAGAGTTTCACATCTGTTGATGTCAAGTACAAGCACATCAAAGTTTTCCTGACATACAGATGCAGCATCAACTTCAATCCATTCGCAGTTAAGAGCTAAATTTTCTAGTTGGGGTAAATCCATCAGACTATACCAACCAACTCGCACCAGTTTTAACTGTTGATTCATTTGATACTCTACCTACTGACAACTGTAGACTAGCTTTGGTTTACC
>JBODRP010000329.1:0-5871 GCA_050633005.1 Trichormus sp.
GAAGATGCGAGCCGCGAACTATTTCAGATTCAGCTATTTGAAGCAGTATTTAAGATATATATAAGACAATCATTACAAATTTTAGCTAATGTGGTTGCTGCATTTTTACGAAAAGCTTGCTTTTGAAAAGGATAAAAATTGTTAATAATTTCATCAAAATTAATGAGACAATCTGTATTATCTAGAGACTCTATTATCAGCTTTTCACGAATCTTTAATAAAGAATACATTGCTATTGAACGAAGCAATAATTGTTCGTCTTGTAAAGCAGAAATTAAAGGGTCTACTGATAAGTAGCTACCTATATTTCCTAGAGCTTGTGCAGCTATTATGCGAACCTCAGAGTCTTCATCTTTTAATGCTTCTATTAAACCAGAGATTGCCATATCTCCACGAATTTTACCTAATGCTTCAGTTGCTTTCAAGCGCACGAAATATTTTTCATCCCCTAGTAATTTAATTAAAGCAAAAACGGCTTGATCGCAGCCTATGTTACCTAATGCTGCTGCTGCTCTAGAGCGCACAACAGGCTTTTCATCGTTTAATGCTTGAATCAATACAGAAACGGATTTAAGACTTTCAATCTTGCCTAAAGCATCAATTGCACTCAAACAGACAAAATAATTTTCATCTTTTACGGTTTTTATTAAAGCTGTAACTTCCGTCTCTGAGCCAATATTGCCTAATGCGAAAGCTGCTTGATAACGTACACGAAAATCCTTATGATTTAATGCTTGTAATAAAATTGCAATAGCTTTATTAAATACTGTTTCGCCTAATATTTGCTTTGCTTTATAGTTGCGTCCTTGAAAATAATAAGATGAGCCTTCGCCAGTGACCAGTTTTTTGTCACTTAATAAACTAACTAACTCATAAACAGCTATATTCGATGAACTAATATTTTGCAGCTGATCTACAATATCTTCACAAAGATTATCATTCGCTTCCTCTTCGTACTGTGCAGCCTCACCTAATTCATAAAACCACTCATCTTCCCATTTTAAAATGGCAGACATTGCTTCGTCATAGCCGACAGATTGTAAAGCCTCTGCAATAGTATAAAAATCTTTATAATATGGGTTGTTCCATGCTTCTAGCAATGCTGGAAGTGCTTGCTTAGAACCAGTTTGACCCAACAAATAAAATTTGATTTCTTGAGAAATATTCAACCCCAAAACCAATTCTACAGTCTTTTCTTGAAATTCTTGCTTTACCTCGCCTGCTAACCTTGCTCCTAGCCTCAAATCAACCTCAAGTGCTAACTTTACTACCTGCACTGCCTGCGATTCATCATCTATCAACGCCAACATTAATGCCAGAGGTTCTGTCCATTTCAAATAATTAAGATAATCATGCTGGAGGCAGTCATCACTCAGGCTTGGTAACAGCTTGAGCAGACATTCGGCGGTGTAATATTCCTGAATTAGTTGGTGGCGAAATTCAATTTTGTCATTTGCCCCCAGTTGAATTAAGTGATGGTTGAGTAAATCTTGCAGCCATGCTAATGCTCTGTCACGGGGTTTATCAAATTTCTCAGCTTGCAAAAATTGCGTTAAAACTTCCTCGGCTTCTAACCTGGGTATGGCAACATTCAATTCTGTCAGCTTATTCCCTGTGGTCATGTAGAACGCCAAATGTTTTAATAACGACAACCACCACCGCCGAGACTCATCTGTAACTGGGATATCTTGACGGAATTGACGCTCATAGCTTTGGGTAAACTGCCGAAACACCAAACCCAAGTTCGGTGGGATGTCTCCTGTTTGTGCAAACAATGAACACAGCATCCACAACAGCAACGGCGTTTCGCCAAACTCCCGCAACCTGTCGCCCAAGTTCTGCAACATCTGCTCACCTTGTGCTGGTAGATAGGCGCGGACAAACTGCTGCATCTGTTCTGCTGTCAGGGGTTGCATTTCCAACTTCTCCCTAATGCCCAAATCGCCCCCCACGCCTAAATCCCGTGTGGTGAATATCATCGGTGTGGTTTTTTGGTAGTCTTGCCGGAATTTATATAAATCTTGTCGCGCTTTCTCTGAGGGTAATTCGTTAATACCATCTACGAGCAGCAAAAGTTGCCCCTGACACAGCAGTTGTTCTATGGTTGCAGTGTCTATTAGTAGGCGATGGCGTTTCAAAAAATCCCGAATCAAGTCTAGGACTGAGGTTTGGTAATAGCGCAACTCTACTAGGATGGGGATTTGACCTAACCCCCCAACCCCCTTCCCTGCAAGGGAAGGGGGAGATGCTCCCCTCTCCGCGTCGGGGAGGGGTTGGGGGAGGGGTTTCTTCGCTTCCTCCAGCAACAACCGCGCCAACGCTGTCGATTTACCCGAACCCGGCCGCCCTATTAGCAAAACGTGTTCTTGAGCAGCATACTTCCGCAACCCAGCCAGCACTTCTAAACGCTCAACTTTCTCCTGGTTTGCGCTCCTTTGTTCCTTGGCAGATTGCATTGTCTGCACCATAAAATCTAACAGTGGCGGTGAGTGCTTCTGCTCAATTCGCTGCTGTCCTACTACATCCGTCAGCGTGTAAGTATTCCACCATTGGGCATAATCATTACAGAGTGAGTGTAGGTAATCATTCCAGTCAATCATGCTGTGTGGATTTGTGGGATGCTGATTTTGGGGAAAGAATAAAGGTTAGAGGGTAAGGTGAAATGTTTTTGACTTCACCTCTAGTCACAGTATGTCACGGACTAGGTTAAATTTACTGAACTGAGAATATAAAGCAGGTAACACTAATATTCTTAATCTTTTGGTGGCAATTTGATACTGCTAGTACCATCTTGATTAATAATTACTTGTCCGCCTAATTTCTCAATAGCATTAATCGCTCTTTTACGAGTTTTTTCATCAACTTGATTGCTTAATACCATTGACCAAGTTGCAATTTGAGCGTATTTACTATCAGGATTACGACTGAGAAATTCAGCAGTTTTTTGAGATGTGAAAGCTACCAGTTGACTTTCTTCATCTTGATATTGACTAGCCCAATTAGCTGCTGTTTCAAAAGATTTCTGGGCAGCTTGAGAATTTCCTAGAAATAATAACTCATCAATACCTTTATAACGCCAAATATAATAGGATTTTTCTGGAACTTTCGGAGATAATGATTTTAGACCTTCCTCCATGATTGCTATTGAGCGTTCTGGCATAGCCGCATATATAGATGTGCTACTAGACAGGCTCAGATAAGCGGCTAAAAATCTAGGGTCACGTTTTAACACTACTTCAAAATATTCTGGACTTAAACTATATCCAGTTTTCTCCCGCACTTCATCATCACCAAAGTATTGTAAAAAATTTAAATACGCCCAATTTGCAACTAAATTATCATAGCCAAAACTCGGTGTTTGCTTGAGAATATTTAATCTTAATTTCTCTTGTTCTAGTTCTTTTTCTAATGCTTCTAAAGCTATATATTCCCGACTATTTAACAATTTTTGCAGTCTAGGAAATTGCATAGAGCCAATCACTAGGATACATAAAACTAGTACAACAGGTGTGATGAAATTTTGGCGGGATATCAACATAGTTTTCCTCTCTTGTTCAACTTGATGAGTCTTGTTGACGTTTGACAGTTAACAGTTAACAACCAATAGGAAAAAATCAAGTTTTTTGTTTGTAGTAAGGGCTTCAGCCCTTGTTTTGAGGACTAAAGTCTTCACTACGAACTTAAGCTAATCCTCGTAATTTAGTATTATTTGATACCAATAGCTTGTTAGGATCTAGATTATACACGAATATCTCTTGTCAGTTTTACTTACTTTTATTAAGTAAAGCTTGTCAAATTTTCCACAACTATTAAAATTATACCAAGTTTACTTTAAAACCTTTTATCTTTAATTAGCTCATGGAAATTACTGTAAAGGAAGAATCAGCTAAAAATGGTCAACTGATCAAGGCTGAAAGTGGCAATTTTCAATCAATCATCAAGCAGCTAAAATCTAGTGACCTGGATAGTAACAACATTATTGATGCGATCAAGACAGCAATAGTTGATATGGTAGAGCTAGAAATTACTACCTGGGTTGTAGAATCTTCTAGTCAGTTGAGTGAAGAATCACAACCTAGTACAGTATCGGCTCAACCAGGTAACAGAATTTATA
Organism: Trichormus sp.; assembly: GCA_050633005.1. Classification (GTDB taxonomy): domain Bacteria; phylum Cyanobacteriota; class Cyanobacteriia; order Cyanobacteriales; family Nostocaceae; genus Trichormus. Next base: position 4,115 of record JBODRP010000329.1, read on the forward strand.
CCAAGATTAATTTAATTGATGGCGATATTGAAAATGAGGTGGGTAGTCAATTTCTTTGTGGTAGCCCTTATTCAGAATTACTCGGTTTTCATTTAGAGCAAGTAAAAGAGAGCCGAGAAATCATGCAAAAGAATATAGAAACTGTGCATAAGATATATAAGGTTCTAATGGAAATGGCAAATTCCCGTAGGACAATTTAAATACTAAATCTTCCACATAACGAATATCCCAAATGTAGGGTGCGTAAAGTGAAATATTCACAGGACTTACCCAAGTGTCACAATTAATGGTAGGTGTGTGACATTATAAGTCTTATAACTACGTTTAAATACTGTCGCCACGTTACACAACAGCAATAAATTTGGAGTAAAATCCACACCGCTTTTTGCCTACCCTACATAAAAAATATGGCCCGTAAGTTATAACTCATACTGATACACTCTACTTAAGATTATATTTGGCTAATTGATTTTTGGGTTAGCCAATTATATCAAATCCCTAAAATCAGAATTTAAGAAGTTGTAATTATGGTTAACAGAACTCAAAATCAATCAAAAGATGCTCTTGCTAATCAAGACAAAAATAATATTAATTCATCCAAAAATTCTCAAGATAATGAGGGTATTGAATCTCATGCTAGAGGGTTGTTACAGAAATTCGTATCTTCTGTACAAACCTTAGTTGAAGATATTACAGCCTTAGAAGTTAATACAATGGTTGTAACTAGAATTAGTGGCAATAAATTCAGTGCTTGGGAGGCATATCAGGAAATATATTCTATACATGATCAAGATTATTTCGCTGTCATGAAAATCCCTAAAGAATTACACATTCGCTATAAAGATTTATTCGCACAATTAGAAAGAGAGTATTTTTATATTCTCATTGAAAATCCTATTTACAGCTTAAATAATTCCCAAAATGAAAAACTTAGAAGATATCATCAACGTCTACATTGGTTAAAGGAAATTAAAAAAGGTAAATTAGTTGAATCTGATCCTAGATATATAGAGTTAGCCAGACCAATATTACCTGCTCCTGCTCCAGTTATAGATGATATTAATCAAACCAATCAGAAAAATTGGCAACAAGAATGGCAAAGTAATTGTAATGAGATTAAAACGCTTTTAAATAATGATAAATTTGTGCGTACTCTGCGTAAACTGATTGAACTGAAAGCGGCTTTAGATGGTGGTGATGTCACAGATACTCACATTGATACGATTTATGCTCAAACTGTCATGCAGTTAGATGGCGATATTATTACTAGATATCACAAAGACTTATTTAGTTTACCGGAAGATGCCAAAAATTTAATTCTGCAAATTCACAATGAAGGGGTAGTAGCTGGTGAAAAACAGTGGCGGGGAATTTTAGATTTTATGATTAATTTGGTTAAAAGTCTGGCAAATCTATCTACCAATGGTCAAAAATAAAACACACACCAAGAGTCTTGCTGATGTTAGCCTGGTGTTTACATTGCCGATTCCTCAAGGTGATAATGTTGAAATTCAGGTGGAACAATCCCAATGTAGTTTCTATCTAAATGAAAAGATTGTAGAACAAATTCAGCAAGCTAAAAAAACAGGACTTTCTTTAAATATTCCGCCTAAGTTACTCATTTATCTTTGGTTTTCTACTTGTTTTCAATATAATTTTGTCCCAGATATAGGAGCGAAAAATCATAGACATAAAAGTACTAGGTCTTACCGCAATTTTCTCATGAATATTTTCAGAATATTTAGAAGTAAGCCTTT
>JBODRP010000330.1:0-5849 GCA_050633005.1 Trichormus sp.
CCCCAAGCACACGGAATTGCAATATCAAGAATCCGTTTTAGGGAAGTTTCTGTTCCCTCTGCGTCAAGGCTGCGGGAGTAAATCCAATCCTGCAAACTTCCTCCCGCTACAAATTCAGCGAATACCAGAGGATTATTATCAATGCGTCGCACGTAGTAACAGCTTACTGTATGGGGATGTAAGCCCAAATTTACCCAATTTTCAGCTTCACGTTCAAAGTTTTCCACACCCCCCGCCTTTGCCACGACTTCTGGCTTCGGGATTTTTACGGCTAAGTCAATATTCCAACCTTGGTGTCGCACCTTGTAAACCTTGCCAAAACCACCTTCTCTAGGTTCGGCAGTAACTTTGTACAAATCTAGAATAGTATCTCCATCATTCCATTGAACAAAGTTCTGCTGCATAACTCCTCATTTCCTTTCACCCTTTGATTGACTTGGTTTTTGGGCGGAGAACAGGTAAAGTCTAGAATCTGCCTTTCGTAATCTACAAACAGGACGGAAATCATTTCATAATTGAAGTCTTCAGTTTCTTTTTCTGTGCATTGAAAAACTTGATGGTGTCATACCAAGGTGTACTAAGTTTGGGGAAATATCCCTAACAATACACTAGTGTTACTGCGGTACAATGCAAAGAAATATTTAAATTATGAGCTGCCGATCCAAATGATCTCATCAGAAGCGAACACAACATCAACTGATAAAAGTCTAGAGGCCATGCGCCACTTCTCAGAACAATATGCCAAGCGTACAGGAACTTTCTTTTGTGTTGAACCTTCCGTGACTGCGGTTGTAATTGAAGGACTAGCTAAACATAAAGACGAACTAGGTGCGCCTTTGTGTCCATGTCGTCACTATGAAGATAAAGAAGCCGAGGTTAAGGCTACATATTGGAATTGTCCTTGTGTGCCGATGAGAGAACGCAAAGAGTGTCATTGTATGCTATTTCTCACCCCAGACAACGATTTTGCTGGGCAAAATCAAGAAATCTCTCTCGATACCATCAAAGAAGTACGAGATAGCATGGCATGAGTGAAACCATGCCCCCAGAGTATTGGCAAGGTGTAGAACAATTTAATTCTGGACAGTTCTACGCCTGTCATGACACCCTAGAAGCGTTATGGATTGACGCTAGCGAACCAGAAAAGACCTTTTATCAAGGCATTCTGCAAATTGCTGTAGCTCTTTATCATCTGGGTAATCGTAACTGGCGGGGTGCAGCTATTTTATTAGGAGAAGGTAGTAATCGTCTGCGACGTTACCCATCTAGTTATGGCGGTATTGATGTAGATGAATTACGCCATCAGAGTGCAGTCTTATTACAAGAAATACAAGTAATGGACTTAGATAAAACTAATACTGATAACCTGAGTGAAACTCCAGCTTTGCCGATACCTCAAATTGTCTTGATTGATGATTGAGTTTTCAGTTCGTAGTGAGGACTTTAGTCCTCAGTTACGAAACCTACCGCAACACCTAAAATATGGCGTTAGTGAGTGAGGTTTTGAATTTGTCTCACCCCCCAGGCGCAGAGTCGCAGAGGGAATATTGAGGCCTTGACTTGGGATTTAGCGATCGCAGAAACTTTGAGATTTAGTGAAGCGTCAAAGCTGTAGCCAGTATTTAGTCCAATTGGATTTCGATTGGAGCTTTTATTTATGGAAAAAATACTGGATATAGATTATATCAGTTATCAGTAACTTGATTACTGTTGACTGTTAATATATCATCCACCATCCCGAATCTTAAATTGCTATGATGCCCTGCTATCAATCTTCATCAAGAATGCGCCGTCTGGGATTAGCTTTAGTCTTACAAGCTACATTCTTGGGGACTTTGGCCTTTCCCCATCGACTACAAACAGCTACAGCCCAAACACCAACAGGAAATCGTCCCCTGACTATCCGCTCTGATATCCAAGAATACGACGCAAAAAATCAGGTGATCACGGCGCGTGGTAATGTACAAATGCTGTATCCTGCTCGCCAAATTCAGGCTACAGCAACACAAGCCCAATATTTTAGCAAAGAACGCCGGATTGATTTCAGTGGTAATGTCTATATTTTGCAACAAGGCGGTAACAGCATCCGCGCCGAAAAGGTAACATATTTGATTGATGAAGGGCGATTTGTGGCCTTACCCCAATCAAATCGTCAAGTAGAATCTATTTATATGGTGGACGACTCAGAAATTAACTCTGGAACTAGTACACCTGCCCCTAAAACACCAACATTTAAGCCTAACAATTAGCATCAACCATTAAGACAGTCCGCAAATAGTGAAAATTGTATTAGAAAATATTCACAAATCTTACGGCAAGCGAGTAATTGTCAATCGCGTCAACCTTTCTGTAGCTCAGGGTGAAATTGTCGGCTTACTAGGCCCAAATGGGGCTGGTAAAACGACAACATTTTACATCGCCACAGGTTTAGAAAAACCTAATCAGGGAAAAGTTTGGTTAGATAATTTAGATATTACTGGATTGCCAATGCACAAAAGGGCGCGTTTGGGTATTGGCTATCTAGCCCAAGAAGCAAGTGTATTTCGTCAACTTTCAGTTGAAGATAATATTTTGTTAGTACTAGAGCAAACTAATGTACCGCGAAGGGAATGGTCAAAGCGATTAACAACTCTATTGCGGGAGTTTCGCCTAGAAAAATTAGCGAGAAGCAAAGGAATACAGCTATCTGGTGGGGAAAGACGGCGGACAGAATTAGCTAGAGCCTTAGCAGCCGGGAAAGAAGGGCCAAAATTCTTACTTTTAGATGAACCCTTTGCAGGGGTTGATCCGATCGCAGTTTATGAGATTCAGCATATTGTCGCACATCTGCGCGATCGCGGTATGGGCATCTTAATCACAGATCATAATGTACGAGAAACCCTAGCCATTACAGACCGCGCCTACATCATGCGCGAAGGACAAATACTCGCCTATGGTACGGCTGATGAACTATACACAAATCCATTAGTGCGACAGTATTATTTAGGGGATAATTTTCAAGTGTAAAGTATTGGGGACTGGGGGCAGGGGACAAGGGGCAGGGGAGCAGGGAGCAAGAGAGTAGGGGGAGTAAAACTCTTCAATTTTGAATTTTGAATTTTGAATTTTGAATTGATTAGCCCAATGCCCAATGCCCAATGCCCAATTACGAATTACGAATTAAATTATGGTTGCCAAAAATTTCCCCTCTTTCTACAGCCTCAACTCATTGCTGCCTTTTACAATTATGGATCGCTACCTTGCTAGCGAATTATTGCCTACGTTTTTATTTGGGGTGGGGGCTTTTTCTTCTATTGGTGTGACTATTGATGCCGTATTTGAGTTGGTACGTAGAGTTGTAGAGTCTGGACTACCCATTAATATTGCAATTCAGGTTTTTTTATTAAAACTGCCTAATTTTATTGTTTTAGCTTTCCCGATGTCTACACTGTTGGCGACTTTGATGACTTATAGTCGTCTCTCTAGTGAGAGTGAACTAGTGGCTTTGCGGGGTTGTGGGGTTAGTGTTTATCGAATGGTACTAACGGCGGTAGTGTTGAGTTTTGTTGTGACTGGGATGACTTTTTTGTTTAATGAACAAATTGCACCAGCTGCAAATTATCAAGCTAGTCAAACTTTAAACGCTGCCCTCAAATCAGATAAACCAACTTTCAAGCAACAGAATATTTTTTATCCAGAATACCGAGACGTTTTAGAGTCAGACGGCACGAAAAACAGAATATTGACGCGATTATTTTATGCTGACCAATTTGATGGTAAGCGGATGAAAGGCTTAACTATTATAGACCGTTCCACGGAAGGTTTAAATCAAATTATAGTGGCAGAATCAGCCCAGTGGAATGGCTCACAAAGTGTTTGGGATTTTTATAACGGCACAATTTATTTAGTCGCGCCCGATAGCTCTTATCGCAATATCTTAAGATTTGAACAGCAACAATTAAAGCTCCCCCGCACCCCCTTAAGTTTGGCAGAAAAAAGCCGTGACTATGGCGAGATGAATATTGCAGAGGCTTTAGAACAGCTAACCATAGAAAGATTAGCAGGCGATCGCCAAAAAATTCGTAAACTAGAAGTACGGATTCAACAAAAAATTTCCTTGCCCTTTGTCTGTGTAGTTTTTGGCTTAGTCGGTGCAGCAATGGGAACTATCCCCCAACGCACCGGACGAGGTACAAGTTTTGGTATTAGTGTAATTGTGATTTTTTCTTATTACCTACTCGGCTTTATTACCGGTGCTTTAGGACAAGCTGGCGTAGTTTCTCCCTTTCTCGGTGCTTGGTTGCCTAACTTTATTTTTTTAGGAGTGGGTACATTTTTATTAATACGTGTTGCTAAAAGGTAAATTTTAACGGCAGAATAGCCAATAGTTGACAAGGGAGGCAAGGGAGCGGGGGGCAGGGGAGCAGGGGGAGCAGGGGAGCAGGGGGAGACAAGGTAGAAAGATTTACCCCAATGCCCAATGCCCAATGCCCAATGCCCCATACCCCATACCCCATGCCCCATATCCCATGCCCCATACCCCATGCCCAATGCCCATTAAATACCTATTAAATTTACTTATATAACATTATGGCAAATCGTCGTTATCCTCCGGCTTACTTACGCTATCTCAAAGCTAGATTAATGAATTTGGGACGACCTAGTTTTTGGGGAACAGCCATTTTTTTAGCTGTATTAGGACTGCTGATTCAAGAATATTGGGCTAACCCTAATCTATTCGGTCAAAGGCCAGATGCTGCCGGTAGTGCTTCAGATCCTCTGAGTGCTTCACTGTCTTCTGAAGATCGAGCGATCGCAGCAGATATTGATAATTTACCACTATTGTTTGGTATAAATGAACAATTTAGTTTGCCCCCAACTACAAATAATACCCAGGAAAATAACAATAAAAATTCATCACCTAACCTTGCTATTAAACCACCATCTACAGAGCAAAAATCAAAACCTATTCCTAATGTTGTCAATCCCATAGCTCCCACTCAAACCCAGAATCTTTTTCTGTCACAAACCCAAAACTTATTACGGTTTGGAGCAACTGATAATAATCATTTATTAGGTTTTAAATCATTGGATTCATCGGCTGAATCATCAACAGCCACACCCAATACTGTAGGATTATCTACAGGATTATTGAATCAGACTAATCAGAGTCAAAGTAATAATCAAGCAACTAATTCTTTAACAACTGTTGTTAACCCATCAACTAACCAAAATATAACTCCTGTCAATGGTGGAATTACATCACCCACTAATACACTTATTAATAGCCCACTTAACCAAACTTCTTCACCGATTACTACAATCAATTCGCCTATAAATTCTACACAATCAACTCAATATAATAACTTCAATAACGGTCAAAGTTTTTCACCTACTACGGGAATAAATACTCCCACAAATTATCTTCAGCCTCGTATTGACAATAACTTAAATACTCAGCCTCTTTCATCTAGTACAAATTTAAATACTATACCAAGTTACACTCAACCAAATACCATACAACCAGGCGTTTATAATAATTCAAATAACGGTCAGGTTGTGCCTAACCAATCACAAATCACCACACCAGTTATCACACGCACATCACCAATTATTGGCCCCTATACTATCCGTAATCCTCAATCAAATTCTGTAGTAAATACAGCCCCACTAGTACCTAACAGTTACGGTAATTCTATTTGGCAACAACCTAATCAAATTCCCCAACCTGATGTTCGCTTCACTCCATACACTACCCAACCACAAGGGCAAAATAGAAATGGATTTGGGCGTAATATTTACCGTTAAGTAAGTCACTAATACCAATTCTCTATGAAGTTGCGCCAAATAAATGATGTAGAGACGTTGCA
>JBODRP010000331.1:0-5830 GCA_050633005.1 Trichormus sp.
TTCAGTTGGGGAAGCTACCCCAAGGCTATCAGGAATAGAAATTGTTTTTGCTCCACTGCTGATAGCCATTTCTACCGCTTTGCAAAGGAATTTTGGATCGCTGCGTGTAGCATCAAACGCTGACCATTGCACATCGGGGCAATAACTTCTTGCTAACGATACGCTTTCATCAATTATCTGGATAATATCAAATGTCGTCGTATTGGTTGTGATCCGAACCGGAGTAAAAATATTGATTCGCCCTTTAATTGCTTGTTGTAGTGCGGCTGCCACTGCTACTATTTCTTCTGGCTTACTACTGCACAGACCGCAGATTGTTGCATTTTTTACTTGTTGAGACACTAACAATATTTCATCAGCATCTTTAGCGTACACTCCAGGATAGCCCACTTCAATTACATCTACGCCCATTCTGTCTAAAATTACTGCCAGATTAGTCTTTTGCTGGGCAGTCATTTTCCGCCTTAATGCTAATTCTCCATCTCGTAAAGTTGTATCAAAGAGAATTACTTTTTTGTTTTGACTAATGTTTGACATGATACGTTTAGTGAAAGCAAGGGTTTACCGTCAATTCACCAAGTTGAGTTCTTCACGCTAAGCTCGACTTTATCCATTTTTACGAAGCCCAAAACCCGACGCTGAAACCATTATGGGATGGTAGTTTTAGTTTTTGGACTTGAGTGCGAATCAGTGACATGGAAAAAGTCTTTGCCAAAAAACCAGGATTTTTGCCGGATAAGGAAAGCCGAGTTCTTAATTTTGGATAAAGTCGAGCTAAGAGGGTGTTTGAAAAGTTTTAGGGGGTCAAAAATTAAGCCAGTCGCCTCACCATAATACAGATCATGGCAAGGTAGATAAAAATTTCGGATGTTTAGGACAAGAACTCATCAACTCTGGTACTTTTCCACAGTTGAATTTGACGGCTGAACAAGTTTTGGCAGCAAAAAAGTAGTATTATTTCCAACTCCTAGCGTAGACCAATCATCAGGTTGGGTCATTTATTGCACCCATAAATAAGATACTACCTGTCTGGTTGTCCCGGATGGCAGTGAAAAAAGGACGATCAACAATCATGGAGAATGGTGGTTGTGGTTCTCTGAAGGATGTAGCAACTATCCCTACAGAAGTAGCTGCACTCGCTTCTGTCCCTTCTTCATTGACTTCTACAAAAGTTTTATGTCTGACTTCGCTAATGGCCAGATTTTCCCCCATAGCAGCAAAGTTGGCTTGTTGAGTAAACGCCTCTCCCATCCCTAAAGCCTTGAGTGCATCGTTGAGGGTAATCTCATAGTCTGTCTGAAACCGAGGTAACTTAATTGATCCTTGACGGTGACTAAATTGAGACATCCATTTGTCCCAGTTTTCAGCATTGAGGTTTTCCGCAAAGGCTTTGAGGTTAGAGTTCTGCTTGGGTAAAAAGATGTATAAACTAACTTTACCATCCTGACCATAAGGCAAACTCACAGCCTGAAATTGTTCGGTTTCGTAGTATTTATAATCACCCGTCTGCGACATCATTGGGTGTTGTTTTTGCTGAGTTGATGAGAGATAAAAGGGCAGGGGTTTAGTTTGACTGGCATCAAATTTTTCGCTCCATTGTCCTTTGAAATATATGGCGTTGAGCAAAAACAGCACTTGATCGGGTTCTACTTTGTCCACAATACTGTCAATTTTGCCATTGGTATTGTCTTTTACCCATTTGTTAATAGTATTGGCAGTGCCAGCATCCTGAAAGTCTAAAGTTGTGACTTTGGCTTGATAGAAGTTTTTAGCGTTCTGAATAAAGTCTGGACGCAGGTTAGCATCTTGATTCGCCCATAATGAGTTAGCAATCTGCAATTGTACATTTTGCTCAGGATTTTTTAGCAGCTGATGAAGTGAAGCGTAAGCAGCGTTAAGTTCTGATAGATTGATACCCTGTAACTCCAGAGTCTTAGCCATTGCTTGTTGAGTAGAGCCGCTAGCACCATTGTAGGTCATGGACAAAGCGATCGCTATACTCGTAGGCGACACAAAAATGTTCTGATTGTTACTTTCTTGTTGCCAGATTTCCCTAAATAGTTTAAAGCCAAATTTATTGTTAGCAGAGATGATTTTTGTATCGGGAACTACTGTTTTTTTTTGCACTGCTGAAGCCGTTGGAGATAAATCAGATTGGGCTAGCGCACTTGTACTATCATTTACCTGGGAACAACCTAAAACCCCAAACAAAACCACGCTAGCTGCGGCTAGAACATAACGTCTTCCTAAGCTCACAGCGTAACGTCTTTGTAGGAAGCTTTCTTTCACACCACTGAATTTCTGCCGAATCATCTTACTACCTCATGTCTCAAAGTTTTTGACCTGTCTACCAAATATTGACGTTAATGCTGTGTTCACTATCTAATTTTCCATGAACAACAACTTAAATACTTGGTGGTTACAGTTTTGGTAACGGTGATTTTGCGGCAAATTTCCATGAAGACAGCAAAATCTGTGAGTAAATTTACTAGTAGATTAAAAAACTGATCAGAAAGTAAACAAGGCTAAAACCCTTTTTCCCCCTGCTCCCTGCCCCCTGCTCCCTGCTCCCTGACTTATCCCAACGACAATTTTTAACGTCAACCTACTTATACCGTTTCTTGATGAAGATGCACTTTATTCTGTACTGTAGAGACGTTGCATGCAACGTCTCTACATCATTTATTTGGCGCAACTTCATAGAGAATTGGTATTAAATGATTAATTAGCAACAGTCCACCATGCTAAACCATAGGCTTGAGTTGGTTCGTTGACTTGCCGACGGAACTGTACACGAATTTTGTAGTTACCAGTGGCAGGCACAGGACAAAAAATGTGTTCTACACTATCAATGTCACTAATTGAAGAACAAATTACTTCACCATCTGGATTTTTGGTATCAGCTTTCACTAAATATAGGTCTAAATTATTTAAACCGCGATCGCTAAATTTTTCCCCAACATCATACATTTGGTTTTTGTTGGTATCTCTGAGTTCTACTAAACGATCCCAAGTTAAAGTAATAGCTACAAAACTTCCTTGCTTTAAGGGCTTGGCTAAGGTATATTCAGCATATTTATTACTATCAACTTGCCCATAATCCCAACCAAGAGTCGGGATAGCAGCCGTGGCTTGCCATTGTCCAGCACTAAATTGCTGATAGGCACGAAAAGTATTTAAATGTCCCGTTCCCATTTGAGCATCTAAAGGCACTTTTTGATTTTGATAAGCATCAGAAGCTAACCAATTTTGGTTTTGTTTATCAATTAGGGTTCGTGTCATCCCCAACAGTAAACCGTTACCCTGATCTTGTATTTTCTCGGCAGAGTTGAGTAACACCGCTTTCATCACTTGATGGCGGCGACTATCAACACTCCAATTGGGTTGTTTACGGCGTAACTGTTTGTCACCAAATTCTTGGAGTAAAGCCACACTGGCTGTAACATGAGGTGCAGCGAAACTTGTACCAGTGACTTTATTTAACTTATTATCGGGATTGAGTACCGGAATATTACTACCTGGTGCAACTATACCTATAGCGCGTCGCCCATCCAAATTAAATTCCTTACCAGCCAGTCGTCCACTCACACCTTGATTTAACCCCGCCAAGTTAGAAACATCGACTTTATTAAAAATCCCATCGCGCCGGGATGAAAAAGCCACGTTTAATCCGTTAAAATTGTCTGTAGGAATAGGAATACCACCCTTGCCCTGATTGCCGGCGATCGCATACAGAACATCATGAACACGGCTAGACCAGTCAACACACAACGTTAATAAAGCATTACCATCTAAAACAGCATCAGGCCGGGGGTCGCGGTTGAGAGGTTCGCCAAAACTAAAGTTAATGGCACGAACATCACCGCCATTTTGCAAAGCTATGTGTTGAGCTGATAAACACTCTTCTGGTTGACCCGTATTTTTTGTAGAACCTACAGCCGTAGAATAAAGTCTAGCTTGGGGCGCAACCCCAGGGAAAGCTTTATCTCTACTGACCATAACACCAGCCACATTATAAGCATGGGGGTCAACACCATTATTAGATTTAGCTGGAGCATTGCGTGAAAAAACCCCCGCCAAAGACACAGCACGGTTTTTAGACACTGCCTTATCCCAGCCAAACATCCCAGGACGACCAATTTCCACCTGACCAATCGCAATTTTTCGACCCAGCAAATTATAAGGAGGTTGATGTAGCTTCAAAACATCAATACCATCAGTTCCTAAAGAACTTTTTAAAGTTAAAGCCAAAACTGGCAAACTGACACAACAAGCACCGATTCCCCAAAATATCCAAGTTAATTTTTTAATCATAGTCAATAGTTATATAGTTATTAGTCATTAAATCTAGGGCATAGGGGAGGCAGCCGCGTGGGCGGGTTTCCCGACTTGAGCGGACTGCCGTCATAGGGCATTGTCTATTCTACCTTCCAACCCCAGTCCCTAGTCCCCAGTCCCCAGTCTCCAGTCCCCATTTTCCAGTCCCTAATTCCAAAATTCTCAATATTTTGTTACAGTATTTTGTTACAATGCTTACAGACGAGAACGCTTAAAAACCCACTAGCCATGACCCAAAACCGATCTGAAAAACCCATTGTTATCTCTCCATCTATCCTATCAGCAGATTTTAGTCGTTTAGGTGACGAAATTCGTGCTGTAGATGCAGCTGGAGCTGATTGGATTCACGTTGATGTAATGGACGGTCGTTTCGTACCTAATATTACAATAGGCCCTCTGGTAGTGGAGGCGATTCGTCCAGTGACAACTAAGCCTCTGGATGTTCACTTAATGATTGTTGAACCAGAGAAATATGTAGAAGGTTTTGCCAAAGCAGGTGCAGATATTATTTCTGTACATTGTGAGCATAACGCTTCTCCCCACCTGCACCGCACTCTAGGACAAATCAAAGAACTCGGTAAGCAAGCTGGAGTTGTACTCAACCCTGGTACTCCTTTGGAACTAATTGAATATGTTCTAGAACTGTGCGACTTAATCTTAATTATGAGCGTTAACCCCGGTTTTGGTGGTCAAAGCTTTATTCCTGAAGTTGTACCCAAAATCCGCAAGCTGCGTCAAATGTGTGATGAGCGCGGTTTAGATCCTTGGATTGAAGTAGACGGGGGATTAAAAGCTAATAATACTTGGCAAGTTTTAGAAGCGGGAGCAAATGCAATTGTAGCTGGTTCTGCTGTATTTAATGCTAAGGATTACGCTGAAGCAATTACCAATATTCGTAACAGCAAACGTCCTACACCAGAATTGGCAAAGGTTTAATTTTTTCGTAGATTAATCAAAACGTGAAGAAGTAGTAGCCTAGGAAATTTTCCTTCTTACTACTTCTTTTGTCTTGATATGTTAATGTTTGACTATTTGGAAGATCGTATTTTCAATAGAAATCCCGTGGTAGCTACTATGATAGAGCTAAGGAGTGTTGAGGATTCTGGTACTGGGGTAGAAGAGTGGCTAGCAATAATTTCTATATTATATCGACCGATCTCCCATTGCTTACGTGCGAATAAGGGGTCATTTTCAAAAACATTAGCATTGATAGAAACTTCCTCCAAAATATCAAAGTGATCTTGTGTTGCAGCACCACCCAAAGCGTGTGTTCTAGAATATGGAATATTAGGATCTCTCAAGTTAATTTGGTTTTGAGAATTTCTACTATTCAAAACATTTGGTATGTTTAAATCCATATTTATCAAGAATGATAATGCGTCACCAGGATCATTTTTTCTATCATCACAATAGTCAGAAAGATGAACAACATTACCACTCATCTCTAAAACATCATTTTGAACAAAACCTTCTCTGTGAGTGATACCTAAAG
>JBODRP010000332.1:0-5793 GCA_050633005.1 Trichormus sp.
TAGTTTATTGGTGCGAGATGGGGCGCAAGTCGGTGCTAGCACCAACACTCAAGCACAAGCGGGGAATTTAACACTGGATGTGGCAGACAAAGTACAATTAATTGGTACTGCAATCAATGGGGCGTTTCCTAGTGGTTTATTTGCCACAGCAACTGCAAACTCTACGGGGGATGCTGGTAACTTGACAATGAATACCAGCTTATTGCAAATATCCCAGGGTGCAGGTATAGCAGTGCGGAATAGAGGGTTAGGAAGTGGCGGTAACTTGTTTGTTAATGCTCGTGCGATTAATTTAGATAATCAAGCTTTTATCAGTGCTGATACTCGTGGTGTTAGTAATAATTCCAGCCAGTCACAAGGGAATATTACCTTGCGCTCTCAAGATTTAATTTTGCTGCGTGGCAATAGTAGCATCACCACCAACGCTATTGGTAATAATGTGGTTGGGGGCAATATTGACATTGAAACTAAATTATTAGCTGCCTTTGAGAATAGTGATATTAGTGCTAATTCAGCCGATTTTCGGGGTGGACGTGTAAAAGTGACGGCTCAAGGTATTATTGGTACACAGTTTCGTAATTCCTTGACTCCAGAAAGTGATATTACGGCGACTGGTGCAACTCCAGACTTAAGCGGTACTGTGGAAATTATCACCCCAGAAGTAGATCCCAGCCAAGACTTAACGGAATTACCAGCAAATGTGACTGATGTTGCCAATCAAATTGCTCAGAAATGCCGTGGTAGTCAAGCTATAGCTAAACAAGCAAATGAATTTTTAGTTACAGGTAAAGGCGGTACACCGATAAATCCTTATGATACGCTCCAAAGTGAATCAGCGATCGCTAATTGGATTGATGTCAATAATATCACTAAAAATCACACTAATTCCCCCAAAATCCCCCATTCTCCAGAAACAACAATCGTCGAAGCCCAAGCTTTAGCCTTTGATAGCCAAGGTAATTTAGTTTTAACAGCAGAATCTGCCAATTTAACACCGCAAAATCCAGCACTTACTCACCCAGTTTGTGCTAGTTAAGTAATGAGTAATAAATAGTGAGTAATAAGTAAATTTCTTACTCATTACTCATTACTTTTTTCAATCAGTTGCTGTACCTCATCAACATCGAATCTGCTCTATTAATCAACAATATTATTGATGAAATTATAAATTACTTAATAATTTCCATAAAATTTTGTGTCAGAGTAACTTAGATATATCCAAATTACCATAGTCTTTTTAAAGTACCGAATCAATAAAAAATGCACTGAGATGTTCAATGTATTAACATCAATTCTATTGATATTATTGAAGGCTGAAATTAACTGAAAGATTGTTCTATTCAGGTTGATCTAATTTTAGCTATGCTTATATCTTGCACCATTCTCAACAAGCCCTAAAAAGCCCTAAAAAACCGGGTTTCTGAACGAAAGATTAAGGTTTTAAGCTGAGGTATTTGCAAGAAACGCGGTTTTTAACCGAGGTGCAAGAATGATAACTGTTAACTGTTAACTGTTCACTGTTAAAAATATGGGTAAAAGTAAGCGCATTGGCATTCTTACTAGTGGCGGAGATTGTTCTGGTTTGAATGCTGTAATTAGGGCTGTTGTTCATTGTGCTAGCGGTAAAGGTTGGGAAGTATTAGGAATTAAACAAGCAACCCTAGGCTTAATGGCACGCCCACCGCAAGTTACAAAATTAGAAATTGAGCAAGTTGATCCTCTGTTAACTTCCGGTGGCACAATGTTAGGCACTACCAATAAAGGAGATCCTTTTGCATTTCCAATGGCTGATGGTAGTGTATGCGATCGCTCTGAGGAAATTATTGCAGGTTATCATCAACTAGGTTTAGATGCCTTAATTGGCATTGGTGGCGATGGTAGTTTGGCTATTTTACGTCGTCTCGCACAACAAGGGGGCATTAACTTAGTTGCTATTCCCAAAACCATTGATAATGATATTGGTATCACAGAACACGCCATTGGATTTGATACAGCCGTTAATATTGCGACAGAAGCCCTTGATCGGTTACACTTTACAGCTGCTTCCCATAGTCGAGTCATGATTTTAGAAGTGATGGGGCGTGATGCTGGACACATTGCCATTGCTGCGGGAATTGCTGGGGGAGCAGATGTAATTTTAATACCCGAAATTATCTATAATCTAGACCAGATTTGCTACAAAATTAAAGAACGCCAAGAAGCAGGCAAAAACTATTGTTTAATCATTGTCTCTGAAGCAGTACGTACCCAAGAAGGTGAAATCCTCACCATGACTAATCGCTTGGGACAGTCTCGATATGGTGGTATTGGTGAATACTTAGCTGATAGAATTAGCGATCGCATCGGTGCAGAAACACGCGTCACTGTTTTAGGACACATCCAACGGGGTGGAACAGCTTCACCACTAGATAGACTAGTCGCTGCCGCCTTTGGTGTAGCAGCCGTCAACCTCATTGATGAAGGTAAATATGATTACATGGTAACTTGGCAAAATCGCCAAGTATTAAATGTACCAATTGCCGAAGCGATCGCGCAATATAGAGCCGTCAACCCAGAGGATACCTTAGTCAAAACGGCGCGTGGTTTGGGTATTTATTTAGGCGATTAGCCTAAGTAAGTTTTGACCGACTGAAACAGGACTTACGCAACTGACATATTAGTAGGGTGCGTCAGATATCAAAAATCTATTGATTGAGAGCATTTGAGCAATCGGACGCATCTTACTAGACTGATACACATTTATAAAAGTTTCAATCAGCTTTAATCAAAGCTTTAAATCTACCATGCCAAATTCAGCATTGGTATAAATTATCTTCACACAAGATCACATATCTTTACTGAGGCACAAATATACATCGGTGCAAGAAGCTAGACTTATATCTTGCACCATTCTCAACAAGCCCTAAAAAGCCCTAAAAAACCGAGTTTCTGAACGAAAGATTAAGGTTTTAAGGAGGGATTTGCAAGAAACCCGGTTTTTAACCGAGGTGCAAGATGTGAGTAGACAAAGATAGCTTTTTGTGTATTTACTTTGTGTGCATCTATGAAATTCACCAAACTATTAAAATTAGCCGCCATTTCCGTTTTGACTACATTGAGTTTCGTTTCCACATCAAATACAGCATTGGCTGATTATTTAAGTAGTGAAGGCATGGGAGGCAATTACCGTTATGAATTATGGCAGAGCGACAATAACAATTATTATTTGAAAATTTGGTTAAGAGATGCTAGTTCAGATAGTAGCCCATATAGAATAACTGGACAATTTGCTTCTAGTAGAGATGCTCTGATTCATTTTGATTGTTATTACGCTGAAAGAAATTTACCAGAATGTCCTCGATAGACAAGGGTGTGTTAGCAACCAGAGTACGACACTTCCCCCTAAGCTTGGGGTGCGTTACGGCTGACGCTAGGCTGTTAACTCCGTACCTTGAGGGGGTGAAAAATTCATGCACAATCCTTTTCTTCTTTAAGTAATGAGTAATGAGTAAATACCCATTACTTATTACTTATTACTTATTACTTATTGAATTTGGTTCACCGATGATGACACCAAAACTGTATGAATAAAGAATAGGTAAACCCGCCTTAACTACTGCCAATCTTGCCAATTTTGATTAAAAATGGAAGTATCAGGGAAAGCGGTAGGATTACCATTCTTTTCTAATAGACGTTTGAGGGCTTGCAGTTGCGGTTCTGACTTCGGTAAATCATCTACTAATTCATAGGGTGCGACATTATTTTTCAGAGCGAAAGCCGCCACAGTTCCAGCAGCCGCACCCGCAGACCATTCAAAGGAGTGAACCCGATAGGCAGCCGCAGCAATATGACTAGTAGCAATACTTTTACCACCGACAATTAAATTGTCAACTTTTTGGGGAATCATTGCCCTCAGTGCAATTTGAAAGGGATAAGCCTGTCCTGCACCCCGTCTTTCTCCGGCGCGTTCTGTATTACCGGGGGCTTCTGGTGGGCTTTTGGTCATGCAGGGATGAAAATCAATGGCGTAGTGACCAATACCCACAGCATCGGGGAAAATAGTAGAACGGGTACGGCGCATGACTTGATCTGGCTTAATTTGACCAGAAATTACCGATGTCGCTTCTAAACCTGCCAAAGCTGCCTTTAGTTGACGATACATACTTGCTGGCAGAGTTTGGCGGTAATATTCATCGTTGTAATTGCGGCGAGAAATATCAATTTCCCAAATCGTGAAGCCTCCTGGTTGTCCCCAACTGGGACGGCCGATAATGCGCCGCCCTTCCCGCATATAAGGATATTTAGATAAACCATGCACTGTCCCCATTGGGGAATTTAAACCAGATAAAAAGCGGTTATTGGTTTGTTGTTTTTTCACACCCTTGCCTAATTGGGAATCGGTTGTCCCAGCGACTAACCAATAATAGTAAGATAGGGCGTGTTCTTCGCCTTTGCGTAAGGTTTCCGTTCTCAGTCCACCCTTCCAACCGCCTGGTTTTAATTGTCCTGTAGCTTGTAATTGTTGACGAGTGTAGACTAAGTTATCTTTGGCAGTTCCGGGACGATAATCATTACCCCAAGTCCAGTTTTGCATGGATATATCCCCTGGGGTGGGTGCAGTAAACCTGACTCCTCTAAAGCTGGTGGGTTGTCCTTGATTGGGACTCCAAATGCGGCGATAGGTAAATACTAAATCAAAGTTGGCTAATCGCTCTAACTCATAGCTGAAATAGGGAGAGTATTGCAGATAAAAAGGCGGCATTTTTTGCGGTTGGGGGTCTTTTGTCGCCTCCATTGCAAAGGTATAAGTAAAGCCTTGAGTGCAGTAAGGATCGTTGCTGGTACTGGATGATGACGGTTCGAGGAAGGAACGCCCATCAATACCTAAACGGTAGGGAACATCAGCTAAAGCAATAATTTCTCCAGTTTCGCTAGCGTCTACAACATACCAAGGAATCTTGCCTTTGGTTTGCTTGGGGACAAAGCGAATAATAGTTTTATTAAACCGAGATGAATTGTTGTAGCTATAAGCGTCTTCTATGGTTTGTGATAGGGGAAAAGTGTTTAGGGGTGGTGCGCCTTTGGCTGGTTGATTTTGAATGGCGATCGCACTATTAATTACCTGTCCAGTGGTATTATTATTCTGCCGAGTAATGCCGAGTTCTTTAATTACTGTGTTGGGAAACCATTCCAGCTTACCTCTACCCCGTTTTTCCGCATCCTTGAGCATCTGCACAGTGATATTATGAGCATCACGGGGGAGAAAACAGGAATCACTTACCCAACAATCTCCAGGGTTAAGTTGACCGTATTTTTTTTGAATGCGGTTGCGTAGTTCTAGATAACCACGAGAATAGAACTGGCGAGAACGTTGAGTTGGTCTTTCATCTAACGCAGATGTCCCTTGTGCAGAAATTTGTCCTCCCAACCAGTCAGTAATTTCTGTTAAGCAAACCCTGTTTCCGGCTAACAAACCCTCATAAGCCGTAGCTACACCCGATAGTCCACCACCTACAACTAAAATGTCACAATTAATTGTTTTATCTGGATTTCTCGGTGGGGCGGCGATGATAGCGGAATGTGGTACGAGGTAGCCAGAGATTAAGGTCAGACTAATCAGTGAGGCTACTTTTTGTCTAAGCTTCATGGTGTGAGAACTATTTCTACTCTGTGCCAACTTGTAGACGTTACCATTCTGGGAATGTTCATGGCAAGCAGGGGAAGCAGGGGGGCAGGGGGCAGGGGGCAGGGAGCGGGGGAGACAAGGTAGACAAGGTAGACAAGGTAGACAAGGTAGACAAGGTAGACAAGGTA
>JBODRP010000333.1:0-5723 GCA_050633005.1 Trichormus sp.
TGATTTTAGCTAAATCTAACTCTAAGGACAGCATTAAACTATCTGATTGATGGTGTAGATTAAAAGGAAGTTGGCTAAAAGCGGTTTCCTCTACCATTCCTTGACGATAACCATCAAAGTGATAAATATTCCAATTTCCAGCCGGAGAAAGATTAAATTCCCAATAACTTTGAGAGTTCTTGATACTCAAAAAAAACTCAAAGCAGGTATTTCGCCATAGTTCATGTTGGCGGGTTGGTGTCTCTACTGCTGAAGGAATCAGAATTTGTTTTAAGTTACCTGTTAGTTGATAGTTAATTGTAAGTTGATGGCTATCACGGCTGATATTACCTGTAATATTGATATCTGGTAAATCTTCCTGAGTGGGGAATGGTTGGAGAGAAAAGGTTTGTTGCTTCATTTCAAATCTTGAATGATTTGGCGAATCTGAGTTTCTTGAGATTCTATACTTTCAGTGAGTTTAAATTGGACGATCGCTCTTGCTAAGTTATGCTCTGGGTGCTTGACTTTAAAATAGACATTCCCGGCTAAATAGTCGGTAAAAAATCTTAATCCCAACTCAAAGGCGATGAGACACATAGCATCATAGATATAAGCGTAATCGTTCTCAGTTAAAAATGCTTGAGCAACTGAGAGATAACCTCGTAATATTCCCTGACATAAATCAGTATCAAAATAAACGCTATCCCAATCCGTTGTTTCTTCACCAACGGGATTGCAACCAGAGCGTAAACAGTCGCCAATATCGTAATGTACTAATCCTGGTTTGACGGTATCAAGGTCAATGACACTAACCGCTTTGTGAGTAGCAGTATCAAACATGACATTGTTAATTTTAGGATCGCCGTGCATTAACCGCAGAGGTAACTTACCCTCAGCTTGAGCATTTTCTAAACTATATGCAAAATTAGTGCGATCGCTAACAAATTGGCAGCAATAATTAACTTCTGGTGATGGTTGCGGTGTAGTGTTCTCTAGAACTTCTTGATACTGACGCAAGTAAAGCGGGGTAATATGAAAACCTGGGAGGGTATCAGCTAATTTTTCTGGTGGTAAGTCGCTCATTAAGTTGTGAAACATTCCTAAAGCATAACCAATCTCTTGCGCCTGTTGAAGATTTTGCATAGTGTCAAAAGATTGCGCTTCAGCAATAAAGCTAATTCCTCGCCAAAAATTCCCAGCTTCATCAATATAATAGTCTTGACCCTCTGGAGTTGATAGCACACGCGGCACTTCCCAACGACGATCTAAAGGTGTGTGTTGTAGTCGTTGACGCACATGATCAGTAAAGATACGCATATTCTGCATAATCAATTGGGGTTGGCGAAATACCTGCGTATTGATGCGTTGCAGGATAAAATGCTTTTCCCCAGGAGTATCAAGAGTGACTAAGAAAGTATCATTAATATTACCACTGCCAAAGGGTTGCACATCTGTGAGTGTACCCCAAAGGGTGAATTGTTGAGCGATCGCCACCAGACTTTCTACACCATGCGTCCTGATAACTGTTGTCATATTCTTTTTTCTCCACTCCCCACGTTTAACTTGCACTGAGGCAATAGGAAACTATAGTAGCCTAAGTTTCAAATTTAATCTGTATATAAGTGTTGCAAATATTGCGATCGCATTACACACAATTCTTTAACACCAAGTTTGTATAACTCGACCTTGCAATTGTTGTCCTAGCCAGGGAGTATTACTAGAAAGGCTGTGGAGATTTTTTCTTTCTACTTTCCAGGTGGTTTGGGGGTCAAATAAAGTCAGTTCCAGGGGAGAATGGGGAGCAATTCTATGAATTTGTTGTTGTAAACATTGTGCTGGACGACTACTCAAAGCTTGCCATAATTCTAAGGCTGTCAATTCTCCAGTCTCAACTAGGTGTTGCCATAACAAAGGTAAGGCTAATTCTAAACCAATTGCCCCTGGTGGTGCTTCGGCGAAGGCTTGGACTTTTTCTTCGTAGGTGTAGGGTGTATGATCAATAGCGATCGCATCTATCACACCCTGACGCACACCATCCCGTAATGCTTGCATATCACTAGGATTACCCAAGGGCGGATCTAAATGCAGACTAGTGTGATAGCTTTTCACCGCTTTAGTATCTAATAATAGGTGCATCCAAGTAGTGCTGGCGGTGATGGGTAAACCTTGGGATTTAGCGTTGGCAATTAATTCTACACTGCGAGCAGTAGAAACACGCATAATATGTATGGGTGTACCGATACTCGCCACCAATTCAATTAAAGCAGCGATCGCAGTTGTTTCTGCACTCACAGGCACAGGCGGTAAACCAAAGCGCAACGCATCTACACCTTCTCTCATTACACCATTGGATGCGAGTTGGCGATCGCTTGGCCAAAATGCTACAGGTTTTCCCAAAGGCTGCACATACTCCAACAACCGCCGTAATAATCCTAAATTGTCTAAAGGCAAACCATCACTAAATCCCACAACCCCAGCCGCCGCTAAATCTGCCAATTCCGTGATTTGCTTCCCCGCCACATCTAAGGTAATCGCACCCCAAATATTCAGACGAGGGAAACAAAAAGAAGATCCAGAAGCAATTCCCCCTTGTCTCCCTTGTCCCCCCATCTCCTTCTGCAACTGCGCCACTAACGCCGGATGATCAATAACTGGTAATGTATCCGGTAAAACGCTGACTCTCGTAAAACCACCAGCCGCCGCCGCCTGTAAAAACGACAACAGCGTTTCTCGTTCCTCAAACCCTGGTTCGCCGGAGTGACTGTATAAATCGACTAACCCCGTCCCCAAAATTAACCCCCGACAATCTCTAATTTGAGTATCAGGACTGATATCAATAATCTCTGGTGCTACTACTTGGATTTCATCCTCAGCAATTAAAACATCAGATATTTGGTCAGTTTGAGAAACCGGGTCAATTACCCTTACTTGTTGCAGAAGTTCAGTTGTCATTTGAGCTATTCAGTGCTTCAGCTGTTTATTTATTATTCTTCATCACCTATAATGCCCCAGCTGCTGTTTTATCCAGTACCCCGCCACTTAAATGAGTGGTAATGTTCATTGCTTGTAATACTGGTAAACCATTCAGTCCATTCGGGTAATCAATGACGCTGACAGCACCATTACCTTGACGGAAATTCCAGAAATTATCCGCAGATAAACCCAGAATATGACACAGTAAGGTTTTGTTAGTAGCGTCGTGAGCTACGATTAATCCGGTTTGGAGTTGATTTTCTAGGGCTGTTTGTACAATTGCTTGCCATGTAGCTGTACTACGTTCCCAGACTTGTTGTAAATTTTCCCCCTCTGGCATTTGTACTTGTGCTGGTATTGTCCGCCAACGGTGCAACTCTCCAGGAAATTCTTGCTCTATTTCTACTTCTAATTTTCCTTCCCAAAGTCCGTGACTGATTTCTCTTAAGCCGTCTTGCAACTCTAAATTGACATCAGGATGATGTTGCAAAATAATTTCGGCAGTTTCTTTGGGACGTGCCATAGTGCTACTAACAGCAAAGTCAATGGCGACATTTTGCAGAAATTCTCCGGCTTTTTGGGCTTGCTGTCTGCCGTTGTCGTTGAGAGGAACATCAATTTGCCCTTGAAATCGAGTTTGACGATTCCACTCAGTTTCTCCGTGACGTACCAGTAACAATCTCACACCTTGGTGGCTTGGTCGCAATGACGGCAGAGTTTCCCCCATGTGTTGCGTCTGGTTCATCGATTCCAATTGTACTGGTTCGCCTAAACCACCAGAAAAGTTTAAAACACTGATGCAGCAATTAGATTGTTGAATGCAATGATAGCGACTGGGATGAATACCCAAAGCAGTACTAATCAGAGCGCGATTGATGCCATTATGCCCAACGATGAGAATAGTGTCACCTTGATGATGGGGTAAGATTTCCTGCCAAAACTGCCGCGCTTGTTCATACAAAGACAGCACAGGGAAATGTTCTCGTGTTTCCTCCCCATCATTCACTAACATTTTGAATTGGTCGGGGTGTTCATGCCAAATCCGGTAATCTTCAGGAAACTGCTGCTCCACATCACTAGAAAGCATTTCTACCCACAATGACAAATCAATTTCCAGTAACAGTTCAGAAGTTTGCACAACGGCAGACTTTCCAGAATTAGCCGCTTGACTATGAATAATCTCTGCTGTCTGTTTAGCTCGCTGGAGTGGACTGCTATAAATCGCATTAAAGGCAATATTAGCGAGGGCTTTGCCTACTTTACTGGCATCACTACGACCTTTTTCTGTGAGCGTTGATACGTCAGTGCGCCCTTGAATGCGTCTTTCGGTGTTATATGTGCTTTGTCCGTGGCGCACGATGATGACACGAGTCATCTTTTTGCCCTCCTCTATCTAAAGGATTAATTCTACTGCATCCTGTAGGCAGCATTATCTCTTAGATTGGGCTTTCTCTTAGCGACTTCCATAAAATTATATTTTTCTTATCCATTTCACGGATAAAGTTCTTGTCTCACCAAATTATCAGGATTGAAGTCCTGACTACAAACTGGCGGGATGTCAACATACAGCCGTAAAATTTAATACTAATTTAACCCATTGTAACGGTTAGTTGAGGAATACTGTATGTATAATTTACAGCGTTATACTAGCTGATAGTAACTAGTCAATAATACTAGTAACCAAATAAACGATAACTACCCAAAATCCGTTTCTGGTTGAAAGAAATTGATAGGTTACTAAAAAATCAAGTTTAATTGCACAATTGTTGTCGGAATTGCTGTTATTTATGAGTGTTCCTCGTCATGAGGTTAATAAATCACTTCAGAATAATCAAAATCCATAACTAAAGGAGACGCATCTATGTCAGATTCTGCTGTGGAATATCCGAATTTAGAAAAATTTCAATCTACTAATAGCACTGTTAAACTCACTGAAGCTGATACTGAAATTGTCAAAGAAATTCAAACTTTACTCCAACAAAAAGGGTTATATACAGGTAAAGTTGATGGTATTGCCGGCGAATTGAGCCAAAAAGCATTCGCAGAATTTAAAGAAAGTGTTTGGCTAGATTCTCCTGATTTGCTAGGGCCGACTACTGTGGCTACCTTATTAGAGATAGCAGAAAACCATCAAACTAATGAAGAACAAACCCAGCAATTACAACCATTACCTACTTCAACTGTAGGTACTAAAACAGGTCGTTCTTTAAGGTTAGTAACTGGAGAAACCGTTTACGCCAACGAACTGATAGTTGCTGGAATCCCGCTAACTTGGGGAGAAGTCACTAAAGGATGTGATCCTGAAAGAAACCCAGAGTCAAGAACAGTAATTAACAACATTATTAGAGCGGCTAAAGGCTTTGGTAAAATTCGGGAGCAATATGGTCTTCCCATTGCCATCACTTCTGCTTACCGTCCTCCTAGTGTTAATCGCCGCATCGGTGGCGCACGCCTTTCTCAGCATATTAATGGACTAGCTCTTGATATTGCGCCTTCGGATGGCAATTTTGGCAAGCTTTTACAAATCTGTCGGGCTTCTGACTGTACAGGATTAGGTAGAGGAATGCACAAAGGTTTTATTCATGTAGATTGGCGGCCAGGTAGTCGTGTAGTTTTTGACTATCCTTAGTTAGTTTTATTACTAATTCAGGACTTACGCAAGTGTCACAATCGATGGTTGGTGCGTGACGCTATAAGTCTGATGACTACGTTCCAATACTTTCGCAGCGTCACACAACGGCAATAAAGCGAGAACTCAGAGCGGCGGC